>JAFYMU010000015.1 GCA_017548245.1 Kiritimatiellia bacterium
GGTTGTGAAGCGCCATGAAGTGCCCTTTTGGGGCAATGTAAGTTACTTTGCCGAGCAATCCAAGTTCGATTGATCATCAATCCAAGTTCGATTGATCGGCAAAAGCGGTTCGATTGAGGGGGCAAAAGCACTGCTTTTTTGCCCAAAATCAGCCCTTTTCGAACCCCAATGCGCCTTAGCGCCTCCTAATTTTAACCTCGAAAAGTTGCATTCTTTAAAGAAATATGCTATCCTAAAGGAAAGGGATGGTTTAATTATGAATTATGAATTATGAATTACGAATTACGAATTGTGCGTAATTGTGAATTGTGCGTGGTGAGTGGAGATTTTTGTGGGTTTGGGGGATGTTTTTTACTTTCGTGTGCGCGTGGGGGTGTATCTATGCTATAATCACGCACGTCATTTTCAGGGACGGGTGAGATTCCCTATCGGTGGTATGCAGCCCACGAGGTGTCTGCCGGGTGGTAGATGCCGGATGCGTTTTTAGCGCAGCCGACGGTTAGAGTCCGGAATGAAGAAGGTGACTGTGGCTCCATTTTTCGTACTGGAGCATTTGGATCGTTACGATGTCAGAAGACGTTTTTGATTCGATTGAGGCTTGCTTGGAGGATATTCGGGCAGGTCGCTTTGTCGTGATTACTGATGATGCCAATCGTGAGAACGAGGGTGATTTGGTGATGGCGGCAGAGTTCGTGACGCCTGAGGCGGTGAATTTCTGCATGATGCAGGCGCGTGGTTTGCTCTGTGCGCCGTGTGCAGGGGAGATTTTGGACCGCTTGAAGATTGATCAGGCGCCGTGCGTGAACCGTGGTGACAATTTTTCGACAGCGTTTACCAACAGTATTGATGGCGCTCCGCACACGGGGGTGACGACGGGGATTTCGGCGGCTGACCGTGCAAAGGCGGTGCAGTTGTTGGTGGATGACCAGGCGCAACCGCGAGATTTGGTCTCGCCGGGGCACATGTTCCCATTGCGTGCGCGCGAGGGCGGCGTTTTGGTTCGCGCGGGGCACACGGAGGCAACGGTAGACTTGGCGCGCTTGGCGGGTTTGAAGCCAGCGGGTATTTGCTGCGAGATTGCGAAGGCGGATGGAACGATGGCGCGGCTGTCGGATCTGATTCCGTTCGCACGTCAGCACGGACTCAAGTTGTGCACGGTGGAACAGTTGATTGCCTACCGCAAAAAACACGAGACGTTGATTGAGAAGGTGGAGGAGGTGGATTTGCCGACGGCATATGGCCACTTCCGTTTGCACATGTTCCGTAGCGTCGTGGATGGTTTGGAACATTTGGCGTTGACGATGGGTGATTTGACCACGGATGAGGCACCGTTGGTGCGCGTCCACAGCGAATGTTTTACGGGCGATGTCTTCGGTAGTGCGCGTTGCGATTGCGGTTGGCAGTTGCAGAACGCGATGCGCCAGATTGCAGAAGAGGGGCGCGGTTGCGTGCTCTACATGCGTCAAGAGGGGCGTGGCATTGGATTGGCCAACAAGTTGCATGCGTACCGTTTGCAGGAGCAGGGGTGCGATACGGTGGAGGCCAATGTGAAGTTGGGCTTTGCTCCGGACTTGCGCGATTATGGTGTGGGCGCCCAGATGTTGGCGGCGCTTGGCGTAAAACGGTTGCGCTTGCTCACGAATAATCCGCAGAAGGTGATTGGTTTGGCGGGTCACGGTTTGGAAATCGTGAGTCGCGAACCCATCGTGCCGCCGTCGGGCCCCTTTAATGCCCACTATTTGGAAACGAAGAAAGCGAAGATGGGTCATTTGCTCTAAGGCCTGACCTCAGTAGAGACGAATTTCAAGGAGACGAAGAATGAAGGAAATTACCGGAGATTTGACCGCAAAGGGCGTTCGCCTGGCGATTGTGGTCAGCCGTTTTAATGCGATTTTTACGGAACAGTTGCTCAAGGGCGCGTTGGATGCTGCGGCTCGTCACGGGATTGTGACGGAGGATATCACCGTGGTGCGTGTGCCGGGTGCAAATGAAATCCCCTTGGCTGCGAAGCGTTTGGCCGCTGCTGGCGGTGTGGATGCCGTGGTGGCGTTGGGCGCGGTGATTGATGGTGCAACGGACCATGCGATGTTGATTAATACATCGGTGGCGCGTGCACTTTGCCAGATCGGCTTGGATTATGGCTTGCCGGTGTTGAATGGTATCGTCTGCGCACACTCGTTGGATCAGGCGATCGAACGTTCGGGTTCGAAGGCTGGCAACAAGGGCTTCGATACGGTGGTCGCCGCAATTGAAACCGTGAATGTGCTGAAGCAATTGTAAGGAGTGTAAACGATGAAGACCTCTCCCACCACGAAGCGTCGTAATGGCCGCGAATGGGCCTTGCAGATGATTGTGCAAGCGGATTTGAATCCCTTTGTGAGCGCCGATATGATCCTCAAGCATTTCTGGGAACAGCAGTGGAGCTGCCGTCAGGAAGATGCGGGCCTTGAAGATGGGGACATGGACGAATTGGCACGCGTGTTGGAACCGCAGGAACGCTTGGCAACAGCCCCTGTGCAGGAATTTACGGAAGCCTTGGTGCGTGGCGTTTTGGGCAAGTTGGAACAGTTGGATGCGCAGATCGCGCCGTACTGCGAAAACTGGAGCTTGGAACGTGCCGGCGTGATCGAACGCTGCGTCTTGCGTTTGGCCTTCTATGAATTGGAAGCCATGGACACGCCTGTGCCGGTGGTGATTAACGAAGCTGTGGATTTGGCCAAGTACTTCTCGAATCCCGAGTCGGGCGCCTTTGTGAATGGTATTTTGGACCGTCACGCCCGCCGCAATACGGTTCGCTAAGCGATTGATTGGAGATTTCCGTTATGGCAAAGATGGCAGTAAATCTGGGCGGCATCGCGATGAAGAATCCGGTGACGGTGGCTTCGGGTACCTTTGGGTATGGCCAGGAGTATGCTCAGCTCTTTGATATTTCGCGTTTGGGCGCCGTGACCGTGAAGGGCATTCGTGCCTGTCCGTGGCCGGGTAATCCCTTGCCGCGTCACACGGAAGTGCCGGGTGGTATGATTAACGCCATCGGCCTTCAGGGCCCTGGCGTGGAGGCCTTCATTCGCGACGATATGCCCTTCTTGGTTGAAAAGGGCGTGCCTGCCATTATCAATATCTGGGGCACCTCGGCCGATGAATATGCGGAAGTCGCCGCACGCTTAGAAGGTGTGCCAGGCGTGGCCGGTTTGGAACTCAATGTCTCGTGTCCGAACGTGAAAGAGGGCGGTGCGAGCTTTGGTACGAAGGTCGAGACCTTTGTGGAGGTGGTGAAGCGCGTGCGTGCTGCCACGACCTTGCCGATTATGCCGAAGTTGGCCCCGAATGTGCCCGACGTGCGTCCCTTTGTGCAGGCCGCGCAGGATGCTGGTGCAAATGCCATTGCCTTGATTAACACGATGCCGTCGATGGCCGTGGACTTGGAAACCCGTCGTCCGATTTTGGCGAACAAGGTGGGCGGTTTGTCGGGCGCTGGCATTCATCCGATTGCCCTCAAGCATGTCTACGAAGCGGCTCAGGTTGCAACGGTGCCCTTGCTCGCGATGGGCGGCATCTTCTCTGCGAAGGATGCCTTGGACTTCATCTTGGTGGGTGCAACGGCCGTGGCGGTGGGAACGGCAACCTTTATTGATCCGTTGGCCCCGATTCACGTCTTGGAAGGCATGGAACAGTGGTTGGATGCCCATGGTATCGCCGATGTGAATGACTTCCGCGGAACGCTTCAAGTCTAAGGGAGCAGGTTGTCGCAATGGCCGAGATGATTCCCGAATGGTTCGCGCAAGGACCTGACGCGGAATTGCAAGTGTGGCGTTCGCTACGCGCGCACTTGTCGGATGCTTGGACCATTTGGCATGGCTTATCCTATCCTGTCTCAATCTCTCCAGCGCAAGCGCCTGGGGAGATTGATTTTCTTTGTAGTCATCGCGACTACGGGGTGGTGTTGATTGAGGTGAAGGGGGGCGAACTCACCTTTGAGGATGGACGTTGGTTCCAAGATGGCCATGTGCTCAAACAGAGTCCCTTCAAACAAGTGACGGCGGCGGGATGCGCTTTGACGCACTGCTTGTGTGAGAAGTGGCAGGCCGCCAATTTAACCTTCCCGGTGGTCCATCTCGTCTGGTTTCCCGCCGTTTCGCGTCAGGCGGCCGAACCCTTTGAGGGGGCGGGTTGCACCCTCTACACAGAAGATTTGGTGAATCCTGAGGCTGTCTTCCTCTCAACCCTGAAAGCCGCCACGACAGGGGCGTCGCAGGTGGATGTCGAACGCCTCAAGCAGACCTTGACACCCTTTGTATCCTATGGTGCCGATTGGCGGCAACGGCGTTCGCTCGCCGATGCGCGGTTGGCGAAATTGACCTTGGAGCAAGCGCGCACCTTGGATGCTTTTGCACAGTTTTCGCGGTTGCGCGTGCGCGGTTGTGCAGGGTCGGGAAAGACCCTTTTGGCGTTGCGGCGCACCTTTCAGTTGGTGAAGCAGGGCAAGCGCGTGTTGTTGTTGTGTTTCAACCTCCTGCTGGCGGCGCATTTGCGTCGTGTGGCTGGTGATACGCCCCATTTACGCATTGAGGCGGTGAACGATTTATTCTTGGATTTGCTCCAACGTAAAGTGACCTCAGACCCCGAGTTTTGGCACCAATTGGCGAAGGATGTGGTGCCGGTGGCAGAGGCCTTTGCACAGGCGCAACACTATGACGCGGTCATCGTTGATGAAGGACAAGATTTCTCGCCACTCGTGTGGACGGCGGTGAAGGCTTTGGTGCCCGAAAAGGCTGATTTCATCGTCTTTTATGACCCTGCGCAAAACATTTTCCAACGCAATCTTTCGGCGATGCCGGAGTTCCCGTGGCCCGAGGCTGTGCTGACGCAAAACTGCCGCAATACGCGTTCGGTCTGCACCGTTTTACAACCCTACGCCCCCGAGGGCATGACGATTTCGGAAGAGGCCCCTTCTGGAGAGGCACCAGAGGTCTACTCCGCCTCCAGCGTTGGGGCGTTGCGCGAACGCCTCATGGGCGTCTTGGAACGCCTCGTGGAGGTGGAGCACATCCCCTTGTCGGACATCGTGGTGATTGGCGCGCATGCCCATCCCAAGATGGCGTTGGAACAGGTGGACGCGCGCTATCCGGGGTTAAAATATTTTACCTATCGCAAATTTAAGGGCCTTGAAGCGCCTGTCTTAATTCTTCTGGATGTGGACGAACAAAACCCCTTGTGGGACACTGCGGCACGTTATACTGCAATCTCGCGTGCCGTGCATAAACTCATCCTCTTAAACCTCCATTCGTAACCTTTTTCCGTGTTGAACGGAAGCCCCCAAGGCGTGTTGCAACGGTGCAAGGCGCAGGGTGGGGGTCGTGTTGTCTCTGAAAAGAGGCGATTTGCCCCCTTTTTTCCACTATTAATAGGTTATAAAAGTTCTTCTTTTTTGCTATAATAGCGACTTCAAATAAAAAGGATCGTGACGAATGAATTTGCTCAAGTTATTTTTCGGAACCAAGAATCAGCGTGATATCAAGCGAATTATGCCGTTGGTGCATAAGGTCAATGCGTTAGAAGAACAGTATCAGAGCCTTTCGGAGGAGGAACTGAAGCAGAAGACCGTTGAATTCAAGGCGCGCTTGGCACAGGGTGAAACGTTGGATGCGATTTTGCCGGAAGCCTTTGCAACGGTGAAGAATGCGTGTCGCCGTTTGGTGGGGACGACCTGCATGGTGTGCGGTCACGAGTTGACGTGGAACATGATTCCCTTTGATGTGCAGATTGTCGGCGGTATCGTGTTGCACCAGGGCAAGATTGCCGAAATGCAGACCGGTGAAGGTAAGACCTTGGTCGCCACCTTCCCCTTGTACTTGAATGCGTTGTCGGGTCAGTCGGCACACTTGGTGACGGTCAACGATTACTTGGCACGCCGTGACGCCCAGTTCATGGGTCACTTGTTCACCTATCTCGGCTTGACGGTGGGTTGCATTCAGAACTCGATGAGCCCTGCCGAACGCCGTGCCCAGTACGCTTGCGATATTACCTACGGCACCAACAGCGAATTTGGTTTTGACTATCTCCGTGACAATGGTATGGCCACCGATCCCTCGCAGGTGGTGCAGCGCGGTCACGCCTTCGCCATCGTTGACGAAGTGGACAGCATCTTGATTGACGAAGCGCGTACCCCGTTGATTATCTCGGGTCCCTCGCAGCGCACCACCTCGGGTGAATATGTCGCTCAGAAGCCGCGCGTGGAACGTGTCTTCCGCGAACAGACCCGCATCTGCACTCAGTTGCTCGCCGATGCTAAGCAGTTCATCGCCCAGGGCGATAACGAAATGGCCATGCGCCGTTTGTATCAGGTTTATCACGGTACGCCGAAGAACAAGCAGTTCCAGCACTTGATTGAAGAACCCGCTGTGCGTCGTTTGCACGAACAGGTCGAAGGCATGATGCTGACCGATATGCGTAAGCGTGAAGCCCGTGAACTCAAGGAAATCTTGCTCTTTACGATTGATGAAAAGACCCGCGAAGTGGCGTTGACCGATAAGGGCGCAGCCTTCATCTCGCCGGATGATCCGGAAATGTATGTGGTGCCTGATTTGCCGGGCCAGTTGGCGGCCTTGGATGGCGAAACGACCTTGAGCGCAGAAGAACGTTCGGCCCGTCGTCGTGAAATTCAAGAAGGCTTTGCAGCCAAGAGCGAACGTTTGCACATCGTGGACCAGTTGTTGCGCGCTTATGCCTTGTACAACCGCGACGAAGAGTACGTGGTGCAGGATAACAAGGTGATGATCGTGGACGAATTCACGGGTCGTATCTTGCCGGGTCGCCGTTGGAGCGAAGGCTTGCATCAGGCTGTTGAAGCGAAGGAAGGCGTGGATATCGAACGTGAAACGCAGACCTTGGCCACCATCACGATTCAGAACTACTTCCGTCTCTACACGAAGTTGTCAGGTATGACCGGTACGGCCGAAACCGAAGCCGCTGAATTTAACGACATCTACCACTTGGACGTGGTGGCGATTCCGACGAACCGCCCTGTGCGTCGCGTGGATGGTAATGACTTGATTTACAAGACGCAGCGTGAAAAGTATCGCGCCATCATCGACGAAGTGCGCGCCGCCCACGATCGTGGTCAGCCGGTGCTCTTGGGTACGGTGACGGTTGATACCTCCGAAATCTTGAGCCGTATGTTGCGTATGGCAGGGATCCCGCACAACGTGTTGAACGCAAAGAACCACGCTAAGGAAGCAGAAATTGTGGCTTTGGCAGGTCAGCCTGGCGCCGTGACCATCGCAACGAACATGGCTGGTCGTGGTACGGATATTAAGTTGGGCGAAGGCGTCGTATGGATGGATGAAGCCCAGATCCGCGATAAGCAGTTGACCTTGGATTCGGTGCCGAAGGGTGAACGTCGCACCTTGCGTCACCTCTTGGAAGAACGTCCCTGCGGTCTCTATGTGATTGCTTCCGAACGTCACGAGTCGCGCCGCATTGACCGTCAGTTGCGCGGTCGTTGTTCGCGTCAGGGCGACCCCGGTGCAAGCCGTTTCTACCTCTCCTTGGAAGATAACTTGATGCGCCTCTTTGGTAGTGACCGCTTGGCGGGCATGATGACGCGTTTGGGTTTGCAAGAGGGTGAAGCCATCGAACACCGTTGGTTGAACCACACGGTTGAACGCGCTCAGCGTAAGGTGGAAGAGCAGAACTTCTCCATCCGTAAGCGCACGTTGCAGTATGACGACGTGATGAACAAGCAGCGTTCAATCATCTACGGGTTGCGTCAGGAAATCTTGATGCAGCCCAATGCCGCGCACGAACGCATCTTGGACGTCTTTAACGATTTGATTGTGGACCGTTGCATGGCCCTCTTGCCGTCGGCAAAGGATGCTTCGCCCGAAGCGTTGGTGGAGTGGATGGCTCACTTCCCGGTGGTGTGCTCGGTGGAAGAGTGCGCCGCATGGGCTGGTAAACCCGAGGAGGCCGCCAAGGTGCTCTTTGAACGCGTGGAAGAGGCTTATTTGGCCAAGTGCGCGGGTGAAATCCCTGAAGCATTGCCGATGTTGGAACGTATGGTCTGCTTGACGGCGATTGACGAAGAATGGCAGAAGTTCTTGGCCGCGATGGATGACTTGCGCCATAGCGTGGGCTTGCGTGGTTATGGCCAGCGTGACCCCTTGGTGGAATACAAGCGCGAAGCCTTTGAAATGTTCACCGAGTTGATGGGCACGATTAAGGCTGGCATCGTGCGTGCGGCCTTCACCACGACGACGAATGTGGAAGCCTACTTCGCGATGCGCGAACGGATGGCGCGTCGCGCCTCTGCGGTGCACCGCGATTTGGGCGACCTGACGGCTGCCGTGGCCCCCGCACCGGTATCTCAGCCCGCGCCCCAGCCTGCACCCCAGCCGATGCCGCAGCAAACGTCTTTCACGGTGACCGTGCCGGGCTTCTCGAAGCCGGCGCCTGAAGCACCGGTTGCACCTGCACCGCAGACCCGCGGTGAGGGTTCCTTAGAAGCGTTGATGGAAAACATGACTGCGGCTGCCGAGTCGGCTCCTGCGCCCTATGTCAACAAGCAGAAGGTCGGTCGTAACGAACCGTGCCCCTGCGGTTCGGGCAAGAAGTTTAAGACCTGTTGCGGTCGTTAATTCAGACGTAGAGACAGTGCATGAAAGTAAAAACTGATAATGGACTCGCCGTTGGGCAACACTCCTTCGTGTTGTTTGTGTCGATTGTCTTTTCGGTTGTGATGCATTTTTCGTTGATGTACTTTTGCGGAGACGTCGGCGTTCGTACCACAGCGGTTGAAAAGCGCGCACACATCACCCCGGAGACCTTGCCCCCGGTTCGCATTGAGACCTTTTTGCAGAAGACGGAACTCTTGCAGGCTTCTTCCGAACAAGCCCCTGATATGGCCGTGGAAGCAGAAATGGCCGCAGAAACGTTGCCTGAAAAGGTGAAGGATGTGGCGGTGCCCTTGCCGGCATTGCCCTCGATCCCGAAGGCCGAGTTGGCACCGTTGGAAAAACAGTTCTTGCCGCCTGAAGCGCCTGAAGCGCCGATGAGCGATGCCTTGGTGCGTCAAGAGGTGGCGATGATTCCGGAAACGGAGATGTTGCGCGAGATCAATCCCGATCCGAAGTGGATCGTGGACCAAACGATTACGCGTGTGCCCGATGCCCCTGACTTGGCCTCTTCGGTGGAAATGTCGGAGGTCTTGACCCTCGGTGCGATGGGTGGCATGCCTTCATTGCCGCCGATTGCGGAAGAGGTCTCGTTGAGCGCCTTGGCAGAATTGGCAACGGCAGAGGCCGCAGCGCCTGAGACCGCGAGTGAGTTGCCGCAGATGGTTGATGTCGCCGTGGAACAGGTGGACGCCTTGACGACGGCTGCCTTGGATGCCACGGTGCGTGAAGTGGTTCCGGAATTGGAATTCCAGGCCATCGATAACCGTTTGTCCTTGGCTTTGACGACCTATGAAACGGCGAAGGATCCGGCCTACACCTACTTCCGTTTGGCCATTGTGCGTCGCCCGGATAGCCCGTTGCCGATTATGGGCAAGGATGTGATCTTCATTCAGGATATTTCGGGTTCGATTGGTAAAAAGCGTTTGGAACATAGTAAAGAAGCAATGAAGGCCGCGCTCTATCGTACCTTGCGTGTGGGCGACCGCTTCAACGTCTTTGCCTTCCGCGATGTGACCTTGACGCCCTCGGGCACGTGGATGACCTTCGATCCGACGACCTATGAAAAGGCAAAGATCTTTGTGGACTCCTTGCGCGCGTTGGGTAACACGGAC
>JAFYMU010000016.1 GCA_017548245.1 Kiritimatiellia bacterium
AGCACAATCGCGTCAATCTGCGCGGCCTGACGGTTCAAGCGGTGCACAAAGACTGCGAGTTCCTTACCGAGCGTCGTCGGGCTAGCGGGCTGACCGTGAGTGTGCGCGAGCATCGGCAACGCGATCGTATCATTGGCCATCGCCTGAAGCGTGTCGGTCAACTGCTTCTGTGCAGCACGCAACACTGCCAAACCGTCGCGCAACTGCAATGCGTGCGACATATTGTTGATGTCTTCCGACGTGCAAGCAAAGTGGATGAATTCGCTGAGCTGAGCGCAATCAGCAGGTAACTTCTCACGGATGAGATATTCCACCGCCTTCACGTCATGACGCGTCGTCGCTTCAATATCCTTCACACGCTGCGCATCTGCGAGGGAGAAATCATCTGCAATCGCCTGAATGGCGGCACGCTGTTCGGCAGTCAAGACGCCCGTTTCAGGCAAACCGGGTTCGTCGCAGAGCGCGAGCAACCATGCGATTTCCACGCGCACACGGCGCTGAATCAAACCATATTCCGAGAAGATACTGCGCAACGGTGCGGTCTTATCCGCATAACGACCATCAATCGGGCTCACAGCCGTAAGAGAAGAGAGTTCCATAAATGACTCCTTTGGGGTTAAAAAGGGGGATTAGTCTTTCTTCGGACGACGTTCGGCAAAGGTTTTGGCCGCCTTCGCCTGCTTCGTCCGCGCAGGATAAGTCTTATCACTTTCTTCCTGCTTCAATTGTTCCATCAGCTTACTCTGACTCTTCGTCAAAGCCTGCGGCGTCTCAGCGAGCAACACGATGTGCAAATCACCCGTGCCATGACGGCCAATCGCGCACACGCCCTGACCGCGCAAACGCTGCACCGAACCATTCGGCGTGCCCGGCTTAATCTTCAACGTTGCCGTGCCATTCGGCGTCTCCACAGGCAGTTCGCCACCCAAGGCCAACAACAACGGCGACACGCTCAAGCGCAAGATCAAATCCTGCCCATCACGTTCGAAAAGGTCGCTCTCCGCCACGCTGCAACGCAAATACAAGTCACCACGCGGGCCACCATTCGTCCCTGCATTGCCCTTGCCCGGCACGCGCACGCTCATCCCGTCGGCAATACCCGCCGGAATGTGAATCGGCAACGTCTCATCCGACGCCACCTTACCATCACCACGACACTTGCGGCACGGTTTTTCAATGATCGAACCCTCACCATGGCACACCGGACACGTCTGCTGGAACATCCCGAAGAAACCGCCCTGCTGACGCACCGAACCCGATCCGCCGCAATGCTTACACGTTGTCTTCGTCGAACCCTTCTCAGCGCCCGAACCATTGCACTCAGGGCACGCCACTGCCGCATGGATTCGCACTTCCTTCTCAATGCCAAACAACGCATCTTCAAAGCTCAAGCGAATCCGCATCTCCGTGTCTTCGCCACGCTGCGGCGCATTCGGATCGCGACGACGACCGCCGCCACCAAAACCAAATCCGCCACCAAAACCGCCGCCGAAGAACTGATTCAAAATGTCATTCAAATCCGCGCCATGCGTGAAGTCACGGTCAAAGTTGAAGCCGCCACCGCCGAAGGCATTCTTCATGCCATCGTGACCATACTGGTCATACATTCGGCGCTTCGACTCATCCGAGAGCACCTCGTAAGCCTCCGAGGCCTCCTTAAACTTCTCTTCCGCTTCCTTATCACCCTGATTACGGTCAGGATGATACTTCATGGCCAACTTACGGTAAGCCTTCTTAATCGTCTCGGCATCGGCAGACTTCGCTACCCCGAGCACCTCGTAATAATCGCGCTTAGACGCCATCTCAATTAACCCTCCTGCGTCGCCTCAGCAGCAGGCGCACCAGCCGACACGATTACCTGAGCCGGACGCACAATCTTGCCACCCAGCTTCCAACCCTTGCGGAACTGATTCACCACGCCACCCTGTGCAATCTCTGCATGCGGCACCATAGATAACGCTTCATGCTCCATCGGGTTAAAGGTCGTGCCCACCGCCGCATCAATCATCTCAGCGCCAGACTGTTCCAACACCTTACGGAACTCACCGGCAATCATCTGCACACCCTGCACAAAAGGCGAATCCTCCTGCGCCGCGGCCAACGCCATCTCAAAGTGATCATACACCGGAATCATCGCATTCAACAAACGCTCATTCGCGCGAGCCGTGCGTTCCTCCAACTCACGTGCCTGACGCTTACGCATATTGTCAAAATCAGCCATCAACCGCAAATGGCGCTCCTTCGCCGCGGCCAACTCCGCCAACAGCTGTTCGTTCCCCGTAGGCTCAACCTTAGCAGCCTCCTCCGACACCTCAGCCGTTTCGGTAGCCTTTACCTCTTCTGCAGGAATCGTCGCCTCAGCCGACTGCGCTTCTTTTTCTAAATTGTCGTTCATGACCATCCTCATCCTCAGGCCAAACACCTGAACAATACTTCAACATGTCCCACAATTATACCATAATTAATAATTAATTGTTGATTTCCCAACCCATCCAGGCGCTTTTGCTCATGCCGTGCACCTCGCATTGTTAGCATCAACCGCAAAAGCAAGGGCCGATGCAAGCCCATTATTGGGTTACGTTAGCCCGCCACCCTTAAAAACTAAAACGCCCCTGCGGGAGCAGAGACGTTTTAGATTCGTGATGAAGCGCTAGGCTTATTCCCATTCAATGGTGCCCGTCGGCTTCGGCGTAATATCCACGAGCACGCGGTTAATGCCAGGCACTTCACGCGTAATGCGGTCGCAGATCTGTTCCATCAACTCCCAGGGGAGGCGTTCCACCGTTGCGGTCATTGCGTCAACCGTATTCACGGCACGGATGATGCACGGCCATTCAAATGCACGAGCGCCATCGCGCACGCCCACCGAACGGATATCCGGAATCGCCGTAAAGTACTGCCACACCTTGCCACGCAAGCCAGCCTTGTCAAACTCTTCGCGCAAAATTGCATCCGAGTCACGCAATGCTTCAAGGCGATCACGCGTAATCGCGCCCAAGCAACGCACGCCGAGACCCGGGCCCGGGAACGGCTGACGATAGACCATTGCTTCCGGCAAACCGAGTGCCACGCCGCAAGCACGCACTTCATCCTTGAAGAGCATCTTGAGCGGTTCAACGAGTTCGAACTGCAAATCTTCCGGCAAACCGCCCACGTTGTGGTGCGACTTCACGCACTTGGCCGTCTTCGTACCCGATTCAATGATATCGGGATAAATCGTGCCCTGGCCGAGGAAAGCGATACCATCGAGCTTACGAGCCTCTTCTTCAAAGACGCGAATGAATTCAGCACCGATAATCTTGCGCTTCTGTTCGGGATCAGCCACATCTGCGAGCTTATCAAGGAAGCGATCCGTTGCATCCACGTAAACGAGATTTGCGCCGAGCTCCTTGCCGAACACATTCACGACCTGTTCGGGTTCGCCCTTACGCAAGAGACCATGGTTCACATGCACGCACGTCAACTGCTTGCCAATGGCGCGAATCAACATTGCGGCCACGACCGAACTATCCACGCCACCGGACAATGCGAGCAACACCTTACGGTCACCCACCTGACGGCGAATCAATTCGACCTGGTCAGAGATGAAATTCTCCATATTCCAGTTCGCTTCAGCGCGGCACGTTTCGAAAATGAACGGCTTGAGTTCCTCAGTGGTCGGCACTTCTTCAGTGGTGAGAATCGGCAACCCTGCATCGGTCAATGCGGCAGAAGGCTCAACAATCTGACCTTCATAAGCACGGTTCGGACCCTTTGCAAAGACAAAACCGCGCACATTGGGGAGCGCGGCCAATTGTTCTGCAGTCAAATCATGCGGGTGGATTTCGGAATAGACACCTAAGGCGCGAATATCACGAGCAATGCGTGTGGTATTTTCACTGCCCAAGTCAATAATGACAATCATATTCTGTTGCATCTGCTGCTCCTTTTTGGATAACACCGCATTATAGCAAAAAGTCACTTCCCCACACACCACTTTTTCATCCAACCACAAGAAAAAAGGGCCACCACGGTGAAGTGGCGGCCCTAGGGTTAACGCTGGATGATCTTCTCCAAGAGGAAACGGATCAATTCCAAGAGAGGTTCAAGCAACTTATGACACATGATTCACCTCCCCTCGCTTATTCAGCGGCGGCCGCTTCACAAACCAGCGTCTTAGCGTAGGAGATAATCGCAAGACCACCAGAAGTCGTGTGACGCGTTCGGAAGGACAGCTCCACCTCATTACCCGGGGCAATCTGATGCGGCATCATGAGCACCACATTCGTATCCTCATCATTCATCACCACCACCGGGCAACGCAAGTTCTGGCCATCCAAGTTCACAAAGAACCCTTCATCTGCCGCATCCGAGTCATACGCCAAGTGCGCGCCCTAAACAATGAAGGCCATCTCATTGCTCACCATATCCGGATTACCCGTCGCGCCATTAAAGACGGCCAAGAGTTCCGGCAACGGCAGAGCGGCAGTCACACGCGTGACCGTAGCACCTGCTGCCACATTACGCAATGCCGAACCGATGCTTGCACGCACCAAGATACGATGTTCACCACGCTGGAAGGCATCGCTTTCAGAAGCAAACTTGCCCTGGATGCTCGGACGAAAACGCACGTGCGAACCCACGTTCACCGCATTCCCCTCCTGCAAGAGACGCGTCACCACCGTTGCGAACGATTCCAAGA
>JAFYMU010000017.1 GCA_017548245.1 Kiritimatiellia bacterium
CTTGGTGCGTGAGAAACCCGATAAGGACGCGCCACTCTATCCCAAAGTCTTGGTGAAGGCCAATATCAATCACGTGAAGCAGGATAAGTTTACCTACAACGAACTGCTCATTAGCGAAATCCGCACCTTGCTCTTTCAATATAAAATGAGCGGGCAACTCGCTCAGTAATGGATGGTGACCGATTATGTATCCTGAAATCTTCAAACTTGGCAGTATCACCATTCAATCCTATGGTCTCTTTATGGCTATCGGCTTTGCGGTTTGTTTTTGGGTGGCCACGCAATTAGCCAAACGTTCGGGCCGCAATCCAGATGAGGTGCAGACAATTATTATGCTGGCAGCGGTGGGCGGCATCTTGGGCGCTCGCATCGTTTACGTCTGGCAGAATTGGGCAACGGAATTCGCCGCCAATCCGCTCGCGATGTTTCAGATTTGGCGTGGCGGCTTGGTCTTTTACGGTGGCTTCTTGATGGCCGCGCTCTTCATGTTGTGCTATGCCAAGGTAAAACGCGAACGCATCCTCTCGTTGACCGACTTCTGTGCCGTGCTCGTACCGTTGGGCCATTGCTTTGGCCGTTTGGGATGCTTCTTCTTCGGTTGCTGCTATGGTCGCCTCTGCCCTGAGGCGTGGTATGGTTGCGCCTTCCCCAAGGGTTCGCCAGCGTGGTACAACCAAGTCCTGGCCAAGCTCATCAATCCCTATGCTGAAAAATCCTTACCCGTGACGCCGATTCAATTGATTGAGGCCTTGGGTTGCTTCCTCTTGTTTGCCATCTTGTGGTGGTGCTATCGCCGTTATCGTTCGGTCACGGGCTTGTGTTCGGCGGTCTATTGCGCGGGTTACGCAGGGTTACGGTTTATCCTCGAATATTTCCGCGATGACCCGCGTGGCGCGACCTATTTTGGTTTTTCCTTTAGTCAGATGATTTCCTTCGCCTTGTTGGCGGTGGCAATCCTCCTTATTGCTCATCTTTTCTGGAGAAAGAACGATGGAACAGTCCGCAGTTGATGCTTTGTTGGGATGGCAGTCTGCCTTGCGTTTGAACGCTGTTGCTGAGAAGTTGCGTAAGCGTGGGTATGATGTCGCGGTGTGCGCGACGCGTGATGAGGCCCGAACCCGTCTCTTGTCCTTCGCTGAACCCGCTCAGAGCGTCGGCTTTGGCGGTTCGCTCTCGGTGGCCTGCTTGAATGTCACCCGCGACTTGCGCGATGCCGGCAAGGAAATCTTGAATCACGGTTTCCCCAATTTGACGCCTGAGGAACGCGATACAATCCGTCGTCGTCAATTGACCTGCGACCTCTTCTTGTCGTCGGTGAATGCGTTGACCGATGACGGTTTGCTCGTGAATGTGGATGGCGTGGGCAACCGTGTGGCGGCCATGATCTATGGTCCGCGCAAGGTGGTGCTCGTGATTGGCCGTAACAAGTTGGTGAAGGGTACCGAAGAGGACGCCTTGAAGCGCATTGCTGAAGTGGCCGCTCCGGTGAATGCCTACCGCTTGGGTTGCAAGACGCCGTGAGCCGCAACGGGCCGTTGCGCGTCGTGTGTGGGGGCGAATGAGGGCAGTATCTGCCTTATCACCACCGTGATACGTCAGCGTCCAATGTATTCGGACATCACCATCTTGTTGGTGGATGACGATTTGGGTCTCTAAGGCGGTGCAACGAGGAACGTTGTTGTTATGAAGTTGAAGTCATTTGGAATTGTGTCTCTAGGCTGCTCCAAGAATTTGGCCGACAGTGAGGTGATGTTTGGCGCCTTGTTACAGGCTGGCTATCAAGTTGCCCCCACGTCGGAAGAGGCCGATGCGGTGATTATTAACACCTGTGGCTTTATTGAATCGGCACGTGCAGAGGGCGCAGAGGAAATCTTGACTGCGTGTGACCGTAAGGCCGCGGGTGATTGCAAGGCGGTCATTGTGACGGGGTGCATGCCCCAACGTTATCGCGAACAGATGGCCGAGACCTTCCCCGAGGTGGATGCCTTCTTGGGCGTGGACCAGTTGGACCTCATTCCAGAGATCTTGCAACAACTCGAGAAGCGTTCGAAGAAGGAGGCGAAGCAACCGCTTCCCGTGACGATTGCGCCAGGCTTACCTGTTCGTACCTTTAACAAACCCATTCCTGCGTTGCGCTTGACGGGTCCCGTCTTTGCCTATGTGAAGATTGCCGAGGGCTGCAACCATGCGTGCGCCTTCTGCGCCATTCCACAGTTCCGTGGTCACTTGCGAAGCCGTAAAGCCGCCGACATTGTGGCCGAGGTGAAGGCTTTGTTGGAAACGGGAACGCGCGAAATCAATTTGGTCGCGCAGGATGTGACGGCGTATGGACGCGATTTGCGTGACGGAACCACCTTGGCATCGTTGTTGAAGGAACTCGACAGCTTGGAAGGTGACTTCTGGTTGCGCTTCCTCTATGGTTTCCACAACCACGTCACCGATGAATTGTTAGCGGTGATGGCGAACGCTACACACATCGTGCCGTACTTCGATTTGCCGATTCAGCATTGTACGCCCAATGTCTTGCGTGCGATGCGTCGTGCCGATACCATTGCCGCGATTGGCACCTTCCCCGAACGCCTCCGCAGCGCCGTGCCAGGTGCGGTTTTGCGTACCACTTGTATGGTGGGCTTCCCGGGTGAAACAGAAGAGGACTTTGAAGCCTTGATGGCCTATATCGAACGTGTTCGTTTTGATCACTTGGGCACCTTCACCTTCTGCCCTGAAGAGGGAACCCATGCCGCCACGTTGGACGGTTTGCCTGATGAAAAGACCGCGCA
>JAFYMU010000186.1 GCA_017548245.1 Kiritimatiellia bacterium
ACCGGGTGCGGCACTCTATTTCCAACGTATTATGAAGGATAAGTCGCTGTATGTGAACAGTGATACGTCGAAACACTTTGAACGGAGCCTTGTCGTTGGTGCTTCCATTATTAATTGTTCATGGGGCCATTCCAATAATCTGAAAACGGTCTATGACACCTATAGTCTCCTTTTGGACGAGTTTGTGTGGGATCATCCAGAGGTTTTGATTTGTGTTGCGGTTGGGAATTCGGGGGAGGATATTGATGGTGACAATGTGGTGGATGCGAAGTCGGTCTACTCGTCTGAGGCCTACGCCAAGAATGCGTTAGTTGTGGGTGCGCAAGAGAGCCATCGGAGTGATGATGTGATTAAGAACTCCGATTTTGAGAATAACACCTTTAAGGGTGCAACGCTTGCCGCAGACAAGGTGGCGACGCCTGCGGATGGTAAGACGCCTGGGATGTTCGCCGTGTCATCGCGTGGTCCGCTTGAAGGTGGGCGCATTGCGCCGATGTTGGTTGCGCCAGGAACGGCGATTTACTCGACGGAACGTAAGGGCGGCGTGGTTGCGCTCTATGGCACTTCGATGGCGACACCGCTCGTGAGTGGAGCGGCCGCAGTCTTGCGTCAGTACTTGCGCGAGGTGTTGAAGATTGAACAGCCAACGATGGCCGCCGTTCGTGCAGGGTTGATTGTCGCCTCGGAGACGCTCTACCCGGGGCAATTTGGCACGGGGAAGACCTTGGAAATCCCGAAAACGTCGCCCAATAGTGTGGAAGGTTGGGGTGCGTTAAAGTTGGGCAAGGTGCTGCAAGGGGGCGAACGTAAAACGGAGACCTTGGGCGTTCGTGACCGCATTTCGTTGACCAAAGCAACGGCAACCACCGCCTTTTCCATTGAGAATGTGCAGGCGAATACAACGTTGTCGGTTGCCCTTTCGTGGGTGGATTATCCGAGCGCGGCACTGACCAACGACTATGACTTGGAATTGGTGTCGCCCTCTGGAACGGTTCACACGCTTGATGATCACCAGAATCCGATTGAGCGCCTGCGCGTTGCGGTTGGGGCTGACAAGGGAACGTGGACGGTGCGTGTGCGGGCGTACAAGATTGGTAAGACAGACACTGGCAATGTGGCTGCGGTGGCATGGCGCGCTGAAACGTTGAAGGGGCCGGGAGCATTGCCCACAAAGGGTGGGCTGCAGGTGCCGGTTACGGTGACGCTCCCCCAAGGGGTGACGCCGTATCGCGACTATCCCGTTTGGCCCGCGCCAGGAACGCATTGGCTCGCAACAGGGCGCGCGCACACGATTCGTTTCGGTGCCAAATTGCCGACGTCCTTCTCAAAAAGGCCAGAAACCCTCTCGGGATGGATCTTGAAGGAAGCCGATGGTGCGCGTCAGCAAGGGCGCAGTGAGACCTTTTTGTACGAACCCCAATCGGGGGATGAGATTCGTTGGTACAAAGACTTTCCTGGCGCCGCATTTCGGTTGCGGTAAGGTGCAGAAGCGGAGGAAGAACGGTGCAGAAGTGGTTGATGCTGGCCTTTTGTTGCGTGACAAGCGTTTTGTGTGCAGAGTGGACGTTGGTCTTCTCGGATGAGTTTACGCAAGGCGAACGACCTGATGCGGCCAAGTGGCGTTATGAGAAGGGCTTCGTTCGGAATCGAGAACCGCAATACTACTTTGATGCAACGGAAAATGTGGGCATTCGCGATGGGGCGCTTTACTTGACGGCGCGTCAATTGAAGCAACCCATGGCCAATCCCGCCTACGATCCAACAGCGCAAGGTTGGATGCGACAGTGGCCTGAAGCGCACTTCACCTCGGGTTCGATTGACACCAAGGGGCGCTTCGCCTTTCAGTATGGTAAGGTGGAAGTGCGCGCTAAGTTGCCAGTTGGGAAGGGATTGTGGCCAGCGATTTGGACGATGGGCGTGAAGGGTCGCCATCCCGACTGTGGTGAAATCGATGTGATGGAATGGGTGCAGGAACAGTTCTCCTCCATTTGGAGCACCGTCCACTTTAAGGGACGCGAATTGGTGCCAGCGAACCAACGCTACAATCTCTACACGGCACCCGAAGTTACCGATGGTCAGTGGCACCTGTTTGGAATGGTGTGGACCGCGGAGACAATTACCTTCACCTTTGACGACCAACCCTTTTTCACCTTCCAGGTCGATGTCGCCAATCGTCCAGACGGCTCTAACCCCTTCCGCCAACCGCACTACTTGAAGTTAAATCTCGCCTTGGGTTCGGAAGCCAATTGGGGCGGCCCCTTGGATGAAAGCCTCCTCCCCGCCGCTTTTGTGATTGATTACGTTCGCATCTGGCAAGAATAACGGTTGTAATTTTAAGGTAAATCCTTTATACTATGCGCCGTTTTCTCGTAAGAGAAGGGGGTGACCAGGTCTCGACAGGGCATGTCGGAACTTCGGTTGCGTGCCGGGGATGATCGTTGGCCCCGTTAAATATCGATCAAAAACTAACTGCGAACGATAACTTCGCTTACGCTGCCTAATTTAACGGCACCGTCGCTGAAGCACTGATATCTGCTAAGTGTGGAAGCGTGGACTAGCAGGTCCTGACATGAACCGAACCTTCGGGAACATGTGCTTGTACTATCATGAGGGTGAGTGTGCGGAACGCCCGCCGGTTGGCAGACCACACACGATATAATGATCCGGCTACGCACGTAGACATCGCTGTGAAGCTGTCTTGGACGCGGGTTCAACTCCCGCCACCTCCACCAATTTAACGCCCCGAAAGGGGCGTTTTTTTTGTTTTCGGCAACGGGAGAGACGCTGCGCGTCTACGCAGCCGCAAGCGTCTGCTTTGAACCCGGGGTTCGCTTCGCTTTGCTCGCGCCGGCTCAGGGCCTTCGCACAACTCCCGCCACCTCCACCAATCTAACGCCCCGCAAGGGGCGTTTTTTTGTTTTCGGTTCCGGGAGGACGCTTAATGGCAATACGCTTAGTGCTTAATGTGAAGCGGAGGG
>JAFYMU010000187.1 GCA_017548245.1 Kiritimatiellia bacterium
GGCTTGCGAAGCAATAAAAAAACCACCGATGGGAATCGGTGGTTTTGTGTTTCCGTGTAGGAATAGAACGATTAATAGTTCTTTGCTTCGAGGGCGAAGTAGGCCTTGGGGTGCTTGCAGACGGGGCAGAGTTCCGGGGCCTTTTCGCTGATCACGATGGCGCCGCAGTTCAAGCATTCCCAACGGTTCTTGCCGGTGCGGACGAAGACTTCGCCGGTTTCAATGTTCTTTGCGAGCGCATTGTAGCGTTCTTCGTGACGCGCTTCAACTTCTGCAACAGCGCGCATCTGGCGAGCGATTTCGGTGAAACCTTCTTCTTCAGCTTCGTCGGCCATGCGCTTGTACATGTCGGTCCACTCGTAGTTTTCGCCTTCTGCAGCGGCCTTGAGGTTTTCAACGGTCGAACCGATGCCTTCGAGGTGCTTGAACCAGAGCTTAGCGTGTTCCTTTTCGTTGTTCGCAGTTTCTTCGAAGATCTTCGAGATCTGGACGTAACCTTCCTTCTTTGCTACAGAGGCGAAGTAGGTGTACTTGTTACGTGCCTGAGATTCGCCTGCGAAAGCATCCCAGAGGTTCTTTTCGGTCTTGCTGCCTTTGAGTTCCATTGTCTCTCTCCATTGAGTTGTTGTAAGTTTTGTGAGGGGCATCCTGTCCCTTTGACGCCACCTAGTATACGCGATTGTAAAAATAAATTGCAAGCACTTTTTGTAATAATTTTAAAATTAATTTGCAAAACACGATAAAATCAATGTTTTATGATTTTTAAATTAATTCAATATACCCCTCTTTTTGACCTTATTTGCGCATTTCTGCGTACTTTTTCCATTTTTATTTCATCGTTTTCCTGCTTCTTACGCGTGTCCACCCGATTGCATTCGCGAACGCTTCTTTTTTGAAAAACAATTGTGCACGCAACCCCCTAAAAATGGGCATTTTAGAGGCCTTACTTCAAAAAAGTGCCCTTTTTCGCCCCTTTTTGAAAAATTTCTACTTGCATCAAAAACGGTTTTCTGCTATCTTATTGGGACATTTCATTTCAAGCGGGGTTCATCCCCCTAACCAATGTTAAGGAGGTTCTACATGAGCCAGCACAGAAGTCTCAAGGGTTCCGGTAAGATTACCGCTAAGCGCAACGTTCTTAAGCGTTTCGAGCGCATCGACTTGTTGATCAAGCGCGGTCAGTGGAAGGAAGGCGATCGCGGCCAGGGTCTTCGCAAGACCATGCCTGAAGCCTAATTTCGGCTGTTCACAGCGTAAACATAAAAGCGTCGCGATTGCGACGCTTTTTGTTTTTGTAGAGGAAGGGGCGCGTTGTTTGTTATACTGAAGGGGTTAAATGCATCCACCCGTTGCGCGTCTTTTGTAGGAATGGGTAAGTAGATTTATTGAGCGAGGTGTCGATATGACTGATTGGCAACGTCTTCTAAATCCTGAACAGTATCAAGCGGTAACCGCATCGGATGGACCGCTGTTGGTCTTAGCAGCGGCAGGCACTGGAAAAACGCATACGCTCACCTATCGCGTGGCGTATCTTATTGAACAGGGTGTTGCGCCGCAAAATATCCTCTTGCTGACCTTTACGAACCGTGCCGCGCGCGAGATGATGGAGCGCGCAGCAAAGTTGGTAGGCCCTGCGATTAGCACCTTGTGGTCGGGCACCTTCCACCATGTGTGCCACCGTATCTTGCGTCGCCACGCAGAAAAGGTGGGCTATACGCGTTCGTTCCTCATCCTTGACCGTGATGATGCCACTGGTCTCATTGGCAAATCGCTCAAAACGCGCGTCGCCGACACCAAACACTTCCCCAAGAAGGACGTGATTGCCGCTTTGATTGGTAAGGCCGCCAATACGCAGAAACCGCTCCGCGAGATCATTGACAACACCTCCTTTAAGGATCCGATTGACCCCGAAGTCATCTTGGCCATCGCACGCGATTACGCTGAGGCCAAACGCGATGCCAACGCTTTAGACTTTGACGATCTCCTTGTCCTTACTCTCAAACTCTTCCAGGAACATCCCGAGGTCTTGCAGGAGTATAGCAGCCACTTCCGTTACATCTTGGTGGACGAATACCAAGATACCAACATCATCCAATCGCAATTGGTCGACCTTTTGGCCTCGTATCACCGCAATCTAATGGCGGTTGGCGATGACTTCCAATGCATCTACTCGTGGCGTGGCGCGGACTTCCGTAACATAATGGACTTCCCCAAACGTTGGGGCGACTGCCAAATCATCAAGCTCGAACGCAATTACCGTTCTGTCCCCGAGATTCTTGACACGGCCAACGCCTGTATTAAGGGCAACCCCGACCAATTTCAGAAGACCTTGCGTGCCACCCGTGAAGCGGCGAATGCACGTCCACTCGTGGCCTTTTTGCGCGATGCGAGCGAACAGTCCCAACTCGTCATGCGCCACATCCAACGTGCCCTGCACGCGGGTTACGAACCCTCCGACATCGCCGTCCTCTACCGTTCGCACTTCCACGTACTTGAACTGGAAATGGATCTGCGCCGGCAACGTATGGACTACACCCTCACCTCGGGCCAAGGCGTCTTTGAAAGCGTCCACATCAAAGATGTGATCGCCTACCTCCGCTTCTGCAGTGGCGGCACCGATATGTTCGCCTTCCAACGTATGATGAGTCTCCTGCAAGGCGTTGGCCCCAAGACGGCAGAGAAGATTTGGCAGAAGATGGGCAGCCAATTCAACGGTAGCCTTGAGACCGACCGCCTCAAGTTGCTCTCGTTGATTCCCAAGAAGGCACAAGAAGACTGGCGTGTCATTGACGCGCTCATCGGCAATTACCACAAGGAACAACTTGAATACAACGGTAATCGCGCCGTCACCGAATTCCTCAACGGTTGGTACGAAGCCTACCTGCAGCGTTCGTTTGACAACGCCGACGACCGTTTTGACGACGTCTCGGCACTCGCAGCACAGTTCAACCGCGGCGAACCCGTGGCCAACTTCCTGCACGACGTGGCCCTCATGACCAATGTTGACGCCGAACAAGCCCAAGCCATGAGCAACAACGGCATCCGCCTCACCACCGTTCACCAAGCCAAGGGGTTGGAGTGGCCCATCGTCATCATCCTCTGGTGCAATGACGACCTCTTCCCCAGCGCCAAAGCCCTTGCCGAAGAACAAGAAGCAGAAGAACGTCGCCTCTTCTACGTGGCCATCACACGCGCCAAGGACGACCTCCTCCTCTGCGTTCCTGCAATGCGCCGCATCTCCAACAACGGCGGCACCATGTACCTCAAACCCTCGCGCTTTCTGAAAGAGCTTCCCAACGACCTCGTCTCCAAGCGTTACGGTATCTATTGATAGGACAACCACGATGTTCCGTTTTCTCCCCCTCCTTGCCATAACCCTCTGCGCCACGCTCGTCCACAGTGCCGAGACGAGTTTTCGACTTCAAACCGAGTCCGAGCTCACCCTCTCCATCTCCCAAGAGGCCGAAGAGGCGATTGACCGCGCACAACGTTGGCTCAAAGCGA
>JAFYMU010000188.1 GCA_017548245.1 Kiritimatiellia bacterium
AGTACATTCCACTTTTCACGACGTGCACGCGATTCGTTCATACGCTGCAACTGCATCTGCGGACCGCGGATGCCAATCCAGTTGCGGTGGAATTCGTTTGCCCAGTTCAAGGAGAAGTCGGTCCACGTACCCCAGAAGGGGGCATTGAGGTCAATCCACGTGTAGAGTTTGCGATATTCCTCATCGGTCAATTCCACGCCATAGTGGCCACGCTTCAACAACTGAATCAACGGCGACGTATTGGCGGCGTATTCACCGGGATTCAACAGGTGGTTGTCGCTTTCCGGACCCGGACGGCGCACATAGGGGTTGAGATCGTGGTAGGAACGCGTGAAGGCACCAGCACCACCGGGATTCAGACCGTCACGATAGGGGAGAATCACAGGATCGGTATTGGCAAGGTTCGGGCGACGACCAATCAACGACTGCTTGCCGTAGAGACCGTCCATGCCTGCGGGCGTGTCGGTGGTGGAATCGTTGTGACAGGCGGCGCACTTGCGCGTCAAGATGGGCTGGATTTCACGCATGAAGCTCCAGGTGAGTCCCTTGCCGCCCCAAGCCTGCAACGGCTGCGGATTGGTGTTCAACAACGGCGGCACATTGTAGATGGAGTTGGCGCTTTCGTGGCAACCGATACAGGTCACCTTTTCGCCAGGCATACCGACGAACCACGAACGCATCAACTGGATGGCCTGGCCCTTTTCGTCAAGCGGCTGAATGGAGAGCGGCGTATGAGCAGGGGCCTTGAAGTAGACCGAACCGTCAGGATTGACCGGCGCCGTACCCAAGACATACTTCATATCCCAACTCGATTCCGTGCCCACACCTTCGTGCGAACCTGCCTTGAGGTAGGCGTAGTGGTAAGCAAAGACGCGCACGCTCTTCACGGTGCCACGCGGCACACCGCGCAAGCCCGGGCCCTTGTAGATGTCGGCCACGTGCACGGTGCATTCCTTCATGCCAGGGATGCTGCTGTCAGGATAGACCGGCGGCTTGGCGCGCTTGGTGTAACGGATGGGTTCGCTCAGGGCCGAACCCTCAATTTCGCACAACAAGGTCATGTTGTCAAAGACGTCAACGAGGTAAATACCCCAGAGGTCTTCGTTGCTGCCACGCATGGCGGTGAGGAAGAACTTACCTGCGCCATCCACCTGCGGATTGGTGCCGAGCGGATAGGGCGTCAAGAAACGCGGCCAGTCGCCATTGTAGAGATAGTCTTCAATACGTTCAGGAATCGGCTTCTTCCAACCAGGAATCATCTGTTCGCAACCCGAGGCTTCGGCGCGGCCCTTGGCCACGTTGAAGAGGGCTAAACGACCCGACTTGCTGGCATGGTGACCCGTGGCCACGCAGATGAAGCGACCATTGGCGCCAGGAATCGGAATGGGATCGCCATAGTGGTTGGGCCAGAAGCCGTTCGAACCGAAATAGGCGAGCTGGCGGGTGCCGTCTGGACGCATCGTCATCACGATACGGGTGAAGAAGTGGGTCTGGTCGCAGTATTCCCAACGGACAAACATCACGCGACCATCATCCATTACGGTGGGCGACCAGTTGGAGTCCTGGTCAAAGGTCAAACGTTCTATCTTGCCCGTTGCAGGATCGTAACGGTAGGAGTTGGTCATAGCCAAACGACCCGATTCGCAGGGCAAACCCTGTTCGGCGGCCGTTGCGGTAATGATGAAACGGCCATCCGGCAAGAAGCAACCATCACCAATATCAAAGTCTACACCCTTCGGCGTGAGCGGTACGGCTTCCTTTTCACCGAGGCGGAGCTGCCACAACTTGATGCGGTTGCCATCGGTTGGGTCCTTCTTGATAAAGCAAACCTTATCGGCATCCCAGTGCAAGTCCACGCAAGCCACCGAGGCACGCGGCGAATCATAGAGCGTTTCAACCGTGGGGGTGGCGGCAGTCAGGTTGGAAATCTTCACCAACTGCGAGTTCAAGCCCTGGTTGGCTTCCACCATGTTGTAGCACGCCATGCTCGGCTGACCAGGAGCGCCTTGGCGACGGGCATTGACACCATAGTCATACTTCGTCGACATGATTTCCATGTTCTTGAAGAGCGGCTGTGCCAAAATGGCACGCTTAACGCCCAACACCACGTCCTTTGCGACCTGATCGTCGCCACGGGCATGGAGGGCATCCACAGCGGCTTGCTTCTGGAAGGGTAAGAATTTGATGAGGGTGCGCAACGCCACCAAATCGGCACTTTCGCCATAGGTAGCTTCCCAGTCATCGGCAAAACGTTCCAATGCGGCGGGATTAATGCGATCAACTTCGCGCAACAACGCACGCTGCTGAACGGTGAATGTTGCCGCAGAGGCTACGGCCGCACTCAACATCGAGAAAAGAAAAATGCTTAATTTCATGGAGTTTCTCCAAGGTTCTACTATTACTTATAGTATACACGATTTTCAGCGCGTTGTAACTACAGAAAATGTGACGAATGGGAAAAACGCCAATAAAAAACGCCTCCGATGAGTTCGGAGGCGTTTTGAAGTGTCCTTTGATAAGGCGAGGCTTACCAGAAGATGACGTAGAGGATGATCGTCAAGATGCAAACCGCAATACCTGCGATGAGAGCACCCTTGGACATCGTCATGTCCAACGTCGTGTTCGACTTGAATTCCACCTTTGCGTCAGCAGGAAGCTTCCAGATGAGGCTGTACACGCACATGAAGATGAGCGTCAACACCAACGTGTAGGAAGCGGCGATGAGGTAGTGCATTGCGCCACCGTTAGCCGGGATGCCGAGGCATTCAATCTTGCTGAGTGCGGCGAGGACAGGAGCAGGGAAGCAGTCCCAACCGTAAGCGTTGAGGAAGTAGAAGACCACCGGTGCGAAGATCAAGCCGCAGACGCCCGACCACTTGCCAGCCGTGCGGTTGAGCATACCAAATGCGAAGACCGCAAAGATACCCGGCGAGACGTAGCACTGGATTTCCTGGATGTACTTGAAGATCGATTCAGACTTCAAACCAGCGGCCACCACGCAACCGAGCACGGCCAAGAGCACCGTCACCACGCGGCCCGTGAGGACCAAGGTTGCGGGCTTAGCATCGGGCTTGATGTAACGCTGGAAGATGTCCATCGTGAAGAGCGTCGAAGTGGCGTTGAGCACTGCTGCGAGCGAGGAGACGATAGCGCCGAGGAGTGCGGCGAGCACGAAGCCGAGCACGCCCTTGTTCTTCGGGAGGAGGTCCATCAAGTGACCGAGTGCGCCGTCATACTTGTAGGTGTTGTCAATCACCTTAATGGTGGTGTTGTCGGCCAACACGATTTCGCCAGCCTTGCCCTTGGCGGCTTCTTCCTTGATCTTAGCAGGGGTGAGTTCCACCGTCGAGCAACCGAGCGACTGAGCAATGCGCTTCATGATCGGAGCGTTGTGTTCGAGCACCTTCATCGTGGTTTCAGGACCCACAGCCTTGGTCAACGCCTGAATGGTCTGGATGGCCGTGGCATCGTCAGCGGAGAGCGAGTAGAAGACGATCAAGTCGTTTTCGCCATATTCGCCCTTGTCCATCTTGGAAACGATGGTCTTGGCGGTGTCTTCTGCCATCTTAGGCGCGCAGAGGTTGAATGCAATCACGCCAGGGATCACGATGATGAAGGGGATCACGAGCTTGAGTGCAGCGGCAAACACGATGCCCTTCTGACCTTCAGCGAGCGAACCCGAACCGAGGATGCGCTGAGTGATGTACTGGTTGAGACCCCAGTAGTAGAAGTTCGGAATCCAGATGCCCATCAAGAGAATCGTCCAAGGCATTGCGGCATCCGTTGCGGGACGGCCCATGTGCATCTTGGCAGCGTTGAGGTCCTGGAAGCGTTCCAACACGCCCGTAGCTTCCGTGGTAGCGCCCTTGAAGCCCACCAACGTCGAGGGTTCAGCTTCGCCGAGATACTTGATCGCGAAGTAAGCAATCACACCGCCACCGACGATGAGTGCAGCGCCCTACAAAAGGTCAGCCCATGCGCAAGCCTTCAAACCGCCGAAGAGCACGTACACGCCCGCAATGATCGACATGATCACGCAACACGTCGTGAAGGAGATGTTCACATCAAAGGCGTTGAAGAGTTGGAACATCACCAACGAACCTGCGTAGGTTACGCCAATGAGCGAAGCCACAATCAAGATGCCAATCATCGAGACGGTCATCAAGGTGCGTGCCACGTGGTTGTAACGCACTTCAAGGAATTCAGGCATCGTCGTGATACCGGTCTTCAAGAAGTAGGGGAGCATGCAGAATGCCACCACCACGAGGGTGATTGCCGCAATCCATTCCCAAGAGGCGCAAGAGATACCTTCAAGGCCAGCGCCCTGACCCGACATGCCGACGAACTGTTCTGCGGAGATGTTAGCGGCGATCAACGAGAAGCCAATCAGCCACCAGCTCAAACCGCGACCAGCCAAGAAGTAATCTTCTGCGCCTTGTTCGCCGTCACCGGCTTTTTTACGGCTCTTAAAGAAGCCGACAAAGAGAACACACGCGATAAAGCCAAAAAAGACTAACGCGTCAAAAATAAGGTTCATAATTTGTTCCTTGTTGATGATGTAAGGGTGAGGTGAATTCCCGAGCGACCCATTAGGCCTTCGGGAAACGATATTCTGTGGTGGTCCTTAGCACCGCTCCAGGTTGGAGGATGATGCTAGGAAAAGCAGGTTGGTTGACACTGTCGGCAAAGTGTTGCGTTTCCAACGCCACACCGCCGCGCCGAACCGTTGGGCCCTCCGGAGTCACCATTCCATCAGGAATGTAGTTTCCGGTATAGACCTGCATGCCCGGCTGGTCAGTCCAGACTTCCAGTGCCATACCATCAGGGGCGGTTAACACGCACGCGCGTCCCAACACACCATCTGCATGGTCCAACACAAAATTGTGATCATAGCCCGCGCCGAACGCAATCTGTTCGTTCTCGGCATCAATATCCTCGCCGAGCGTACGCGGAGTTGTGAAATCAAAGGGCGTGCCCTTTACAGGAGCCAAATCGCCTAAGGGGATCAACCCTGCATTGACCGGCGTGTAACGCGCCGCGTCCACCAAGAGCGTGTGATCCAAAATGTCACCCTGCGCGCACCCCTTCAAGTTGAAGTACGCGTGCTGCGTCAAGTTGACCGGTGTCGGTGCATCCGTCGTGGCCTCGTAAGTAATGCGCCACGTATTCTCAGGCGTCAACGCATACACCACCTCCAAATGGAGATTGCCAGGATAACCCTGGTCACCATCCGGCGAATCCAAGGTCAAGCGAATGCACGCATCATCACCCTCAAAGAAGGCCTTAATCTTCCACATCTTGGCATTGAAACCCACTTCGCCACCATGCAAGGCGCAAGGGATGCCGCCAGGTGCATTATTGGTTGCGAGCGTGTAATCTTTGCCCAAAAGCGAAAACTTACCATCGGCAATACGATTGCCCACACGACCGATGAGCGAACCGTAATAGGGATTTTCAAGCCATCCCGCCAACGTATCCGGGCCCACCACGACATTGCGGATCGAACCATCCGGAGCCGGAACCTTGAACGAGCGCACGGTGCCGCCATATTCAAGCACTTCAAGCTCGGCTCCAAGGCCGTTCTTCAACGTATACTTCAGCACCACCGTGCCATCCGGCAAGGTGCCAAATTGTTCCACTTCCACAATTGGATCAGGTTTGGGTTGTTCTGCATCCATAAATCAAAATCCTCGGCTCTTAACTGAACACGATAGTTTCGTATATTAAGGATACGCTTTTATCATCCTAAAAGCAAGCCTTTTCTACTCACAACGTGCAGCCGTTTCGTAGAAACACACCCCAAAACCCCTAAACACCGCCCCTGATGACGCATGCTTGCCCATTAGTCCTGTAAATGTGCCCACATTGAATCACCCTCGGCGACACCTGTCGTCACGTAGCAAAAACTTCCACACACCCGTGGTAAAGCCGTCAGGAATAGGAATTTTTAATGATGGTGCGCGCCATATCCCTTACCTATTTAAT
>JAFYMU010000189.1 GCA_017548245.1 Kiritimatiellia bacterium
AGAAACAGAATTACATAATGCGTTTGTATACGATATTCTTTGCTTAAAGCGTCTCGTCTCATCCTTGACTGTCGTCATTACTCGTTGAAACGTAAATTAAATAAAGGCCGTAATTTCGTTCGGTCAGTGGGGGAGAGGCGAACTTTACTTCATTGTTTTAAGCCAATTAATATTAGCTCTTATGTGAGATAAGACAGCGGTTTATGGGATAAAAATAAGGCCTCGTTAGAGGTTTAACGAGGCCTTATTTGATGCACAAATTACGTTAAATTATGACTTTGGAGCGTACTTTTCTTTACGTAATGCAAGCGCCAAAAGGGAGAGATCAGCGGGGTTAACACCTGGTATTCCAGAGGCGCGACGCAGAGAATCGGGACGCTGCCGCATTAACTTTTCCATAGCTTCATAACGCAATCCCTTAACAGCAGCGTAGTCAAAATCGGCCGGAATTAAAAGGCTTTCATCCCTACGGAGACGTTCGGCCTGCAGAGCTTCATGTGCAATATAACCCTCGTATTTAGCACGTAAGGTAAGTTCCTCCTTCCAGTCCTCCGGAATCTCTGCGTAACGCGCTTCCCCCTCCCACTTAACCTGAGCGGCAGATTCAAAGGTCTCCCCTTCGCGAGCCAACAACTTCCAACGGTTCAGTCCATTGCCATCCAGCCATTCGGTTCGCCAAGCAGCCTCAGTTTCCTGCAACCACTGAAGTTCGGCCTTACTGCGTTTCAAAAGCGAAGGCTCAACAATTCCGAGGCGGTCGGCATGATGATGAAGACGCAAATGTGCATCGCCAGGACGCAAGAGTAAACGGCGTTCGGCACGCGATGTAAACATACGATAGGGTTCGTCCGTGCCCTTCGTAATCAAATCATCCACCATTACGCCGATATAGGCCTCGTCACGCGAAAGCACCATGGGGGCCTTTTCCAACACCGACAAAGCGGCATTGACACCGGCATAAAAACCCTGCGCAGCGGCCTCTTCATAACCCGTTGTGCCATTGATTTGCCCTGCAAAATAGAGGTTCGGTTGTTCCTTCAACGCTAGGGTAGAGCTCAATGCGCGCGGATCAATACAGTCATACTCGATAGCATAAGCAGGAGCGGCAAAGACTGCGCGCGACAAACCGGGAACCGAACGCACCATCTGTAATTGCACATCCGCAGGCAAGGAATTCGATAAACCATTGGGATAACACCATGGGCAATCGCCGCCCTCGGGTTCCAAAATCACATGGTGCCCCCCACGATCGCCAAATTTAACAATCTTATCCTCAATACTCGGACAATAACGAACCCCTTCGCCCTGAATATCGCCACCATACAAGGCGGAAGCTTGTAAATTCTCGCGAATAATGGCATGCGTTTCCATCGTTGTGTGAGATAAATAACACGGCAATTGAGAGGTTTCTGCACGCGAAAATGCGGCCAACATCTCCCCTGTCGGTTCGAAATCCACCCCCTGATTTGATTCAATCACGGGCGTTTCGATGGAAGTTTCCGACTCAACCGAACGGTAGGTAGCAAATCCATCCACCATTCTCCAGATAGGATTCACAGATAATTGTTCACCCTCTAAACCGAACGCAACGCCAGAAAACGTTGTTCCACGTGGAACATTTTCCGATTCAATTTCTGTACTTTCCACTGTTCCACGTGGAACATTTTCTTGATTTAAGACCATCTCATCCTGTGTTCCACGTGGAACATTTGCGTTTTGAGTATCTGACTTTTTGGCGTTAATTGTTCCACGTGGAACATTATTTTCAGAATCCGTTTCCCCATCTTCCATTGTTCCACGTGGAACATTTTTCATCTTGCAGTAGTCTTGGGTTAGACGCATCCGTTGGGAGAAGAAGGGAATTGGATTCGTCTCCCCTTCTTGGCGTTGGACTAAATGCCAATCAATTGAATCGTTCAAGATGCGCGGAGGGGTTCCAGTTTTCAACCTTCTCCACCCAATCAACGGTGAGATTTTCTTTAAGATTTCAGGCAACTGAATTGCGGGGCGGGCGTCACCGCCACCATCCTTCCCTTCGTGACCGATCCAAATCTTTCCACCGAGGGAGGTTCCTGAGGTGATTACAATTTTCGAACCGTAATAGCGGCGTCCATCCTCTAACTTCACCCCTGTAATTACTTCTTTTTCACCCGTTTTATTTTCTTCCATTGGGGCAGTGAGAAAGTCAATTACGGTTCCTTCCACCACTGTCAAACCCGATAATGAGGCCGCCACTTTCGCCATACGTTTGGAATATTCAGCCTTATCACACTGCACACGAACCGCTCGCACGGCTGGCCCACGCGACGCATTAAGCATTCGATATTGCAATCCGGTTAAGTCGGCGTTCAAACCCATTTCGCCACCCAACGCATCGAGTTCGGCCACCAGGTGAGATTTTGCCAAACCGCCAACTGCGGGGTTGCAGGGCATCAATCCCAAAGTGTCCCGTTGGGAGGTAATTAAAAAGACTGTACAACCCATTCGAGCGGCGGCAAAGGCGGCTTCGCAACCCGCATGCCCAGCTCCAATGACCAGAATATCTGCTTTATTTGATGTGTCCATAATGGATTCCAAATTCGTCTCAAAATCGGTTCGACAATCGCGCCATTCGTTTCCCCATATTATAACAAGCCTAGGCCATTTTTTCCGCATTTCCTTTTCGCTAAATTCGGGGTTCGGTTTTTACCCCTTCCGCCCGAGTCTAAATCATTATGCGACTACAACTAGGTTAAGATTGAAGAACGCTTAGGGCGATTTTGGAATAGCGAATAGGGGAGAGTGAGTGGAATGGCGAACCCCTTCTGTTCCACATCAAAACGTTCTCGCGAAGAAGCGCCATGTAATCCAATATGCAAACGACGATTATTGCCTTGAGCATGGCAAACTGATTCAGTACACAAAGTGAGCTTCTATCATAACCATACTGAAGCCATTCACCCTATAGACAGTGACTGTGCATTGGACAACAGCAAGATTATTCAGTGTACAGTTGCGCTTTTGGCGAATAGGTGAGGCGCGCATTCTAGAGGGAATAACATTGTCTCATCATGACGATACGTTTTAAAATCTGTGACACCATCGGAGTTGTTTCAATCGCCGTTTTAGTGTTGTGAAAACGATTGGCAACATAAGCGATGTAACTCAAGTTATATTGAAGCTCAATGTAAGTTACATTGACATTCAATATAAGTTACTTTGAAACGCAATCTAAGTTGAGTTGCATCGCTTATGTTGGTGACCCTTATTGATGGGGCAGTTCAACTCAAATTGCCTCCATTGGGCAGCGTATTTACCCTCAATTTTGAGGTTAGGCGCTGGGAATTGGTACTCATTTTGCGATACGTTTTCAACAAAGTTATTAACAAATCTGTTAAAAAGTTATCTACAGCTTGTTAATAACTTTCAAATAACTTTATTAAGTCATTTATTTTTTAACATCTTACGATTTTTCAACAACTGTTAATAACGCGTTTATGATTTGTCTAGAAAGAATGATAGACAAGGGCTTTTTTTGGTGTCATAATAGTGGTGTTTTAGAAGTTATTAACAGTCTTTTAACATTTGATTAACATTGTGAGTAGTTTTATGAATACAAATGAACCTTTTTCCGCTGAGTCGTTGTGGAACCGTATCCGTGATCATTTGCTTACCGTCCTTGGAGAATTGACGGTGATGAACCATTTTGGGATGGACAGCAAAGGCATCTCCCTGACTGACAATACTTTGACGGTGGAACTCGAAGAGAAGAAAAACGCCTCTGAGCTCTCCCAACAGTTCGCCTACTTCATCCAAAATGCCTTGCGCACAGTGAACGCTCCTGCTGGCATGAAGATCCACTTCCAGCACGTTGCGGCACCCAAACAAGACATTCCCGTTATGAACGTCAATACGCCCATTTCCCAAGAAGCGCAAGATGCGGCCAAGACTATCAACGAGAAGATGACCTTCGAATCCTTCGTGCAAGGCCCCAACAACAGCTTCCCTTTGGCTATGGCCCGTTTTGTGGCGCAAAACGCTGCTGATGGTTCTCGCGCCAACGAAGATTCCAACCATACCAACCCGCTCTTCCTCTATGGCCCCACTGGTGTTGGCAAGACCCACTTAATGCACGCTATCGGCAACCTCGCCCGCAAGCTCAACCCCAATCTCATCGTTCGCTACACCACCACCGAAGCCCTCCTCAACGAATACGTCGCTTCGTGGTCCACTGACGCCAACAAAGAAGCCTTCCGTCGCAAATTCCGCACCGTTGACATCCTCTTGGTTGACGATATCCAGTTTATGGCCAAGCGCGAAGGTCTTCAGAACGAATTCTTCAACATCTTTAACGCACTCAAAGACAACCAACGCAAGATCGTGATGACCAGTGACCGCGCCCCCAAGGACGTTCCCGACTTGATGGACCGCTTGGTCAGCCGTTTTGAGAGCGGCATCTGCGCAGACGTCGATATGCCCGCCTACGAAACGCGCCTCAACATCCTCAAGATGAAACTGCGCGCCTTCCCAGACATCGCCCTCAACAACAACGTCCTCGACTTCATCGCCCAAAAGGTCACCAGTAGCGTGCGAGCCCTCGAAGGAGCCCTCTCCTGCACGATGAACTACGCGCGCATGTTCCCTGGCAACCGCGAAGCCGTCACCGTGGACGTCCTCGAAAAGAGCATCCTGAAAAACTTCATCGCAGAAGAAAACTCCATCGTCAAACTCACCTGTCTGGACATCCAGAAAACCGTTTGCGCCTACTACGACATCTCCATCCAAGACCTCAACGGTAAAAGCCGCGAACAACACATCGCCATTGCCCGCCAGGTTGCCGTTTTTCTCTGCCGCAAACTCACCGACTGCTCTGCCACCGAAGTGGGCCGCACCTTCAACCGCACCCACGCCACCATCCTCTACGCCTGCAACACCATTTACGACCTCTACAAGCAAAATGATGCCAAGACCACCACGGCGCTCAAAACGATTGTCTCCAAACTCGGCCGCTCCATTAGCGATCTCAACTAATCCAGCCGCCCAATCGTTTTTTTCAAACCACCGCCACAGCCCCCTGTGGCGGTTCGTTTTTTGATGACACCGTGGTTGCAAGAGTAGTAAATGGGATATACTAGAGGTATTCTCCAGATGGTTTAAGTCCCAAACAACGGTGCAGTTGCGCTCCTTGTTCCCCTCGCGACACAATTAAGGTAAGTCATTGTGCAGAAAGAAGGAATCTCAAATGAAAACGGTACTTTATGTGAATGCCTGTGTGACGCGTAATGTGGCGTCGCGAACGCATCGTTTGGCACAGGCCTATTTGGATAAACGTTGCAACGATTGTCGCATTGAAACCGTTGTTCTAGAACAGCTTTCCTTAACACCTTTGACAGGGGAGGGATTAGCCGAACGTGAGGAGGCGATTCGCACGGGTGATTTTTCGAACCCCACCTTTGCCCTTGCGCGTTCCTTTGCCGCCGCTGATGAAGTGGTGATCGCAGCACCCTATTGGGATATGAGCTTTCCAGCGTTGGTCAAACTCTATCTCGAACAACTTTGCGTGAATCGGCTCACCTTTCAATATGACGAAACAGGGCGGCCACGCGGTCTCGTGAATGTCAAAAAAGTGGTCTACATCACCACCTCTGGTGGACCGATTGGTGAGGCAAACTTGGGTTTTGATTACGTCAAAGCCCTCTTCTCCAAACTCTTTGAAGTTACCGACTTTGCCTTCTTTAGCGCAGAAGGATTAGACATCTACGGCAACAACCCAGAAGCCATCCTCACCGCAGCTATCAGCAAGATAGACTAGTATTTAGACGTACATTCACATCCTCATATTGAAAAACAGTTTTTGAAAGACACATTGAATGAATCCGATAACTTCTTTATTACAACGTTGTACCACTCTATTAACGCCGTATACCTCAGCCATTATTATTGCGGTTTCGTTGGTCACCTTTTGGCAACCAGAACTCTTCTTGTGGGTGAAGGGGGATTATCAAACGGTTATTCTGGGTGTGATTATGCTCTCGATGGGCATGACTTTAAAACCGCAAGATTTCGCCTTTTTATTGCATCGACCCATTGATTTGCTCATTGGGGCAGTAGCGCAGTATACGTTAATGCCGCTGATTGCGTTCGGCCTCGTCTATCTCTTCAATCTGCCAACAGGGATTGCGGTAGGATTATTGCTCGTGGGGTGTTCGCCAGGGGGCGTGTCGTCGAACTTAATCACCTTTTTGAGCCGCGGTGATGTGGCCTTATCGGTGGGGATGACGACAATTTCAACGTTACTCTCGCCCTTTTTGACGCCGCTGATTATGTTATTCCTCATTGGTAATCGTGTGGATATCCATGCGATGGCGATGTTTAAGTCGATTCTGATTGTAACGTTGCTGCCGATCTCTTTGGGATTGTTGCTCAATCTCTTATGGGGCAAGTCCAAACGTTACCAGACGTGTTGCGAAATTATGCCGGGAATATCGGTGATTGCATTCGCCTGCATCGTTGGCGGTGTGATTTCCTACAATGGGCGTTCGTTCTTCGATTCAGGGCTCTTCATCTTTATTGGCATCTTCTTGCACAACGCCTTGGGTTATCTCACAGGTTATTGGTCGGCACTCCTGGCGCGGATGCCGTTGGCCAAACGCCGAACCGTTGCCATCGAGGTTGGAATCCAGAATGCAGGTTTAGCCACCAATCTC
>JAFYMU010000190.1 GCA_017548245.1 Kiritimatiellia bacterium
GCCAATATGGACGCCACCCTCGAAGCCGACTACTACAACTTCGAAATGGCCAAGAAGGACCTCGCCGCTATCAAGCCCGAACGTCCTGCAAATGCGCGCCGTCCGCGTCCGGAAGTGCCGGCATTGGAAGGCTGGCCGTTGAAGAACGTCAAGCGTCAGGCAACGCAGGTGAACATGCCGGGCGGTTCGTTGACCTTCTTCAAGATTCCTGCTGGTAAGTTCATCATGGGTGACGCCAAGGGTTATCGCGATGAAACCCCGCACGTGGTGGAAATCAAGAAGCCCTTCTTGATGGCCGACATCGAATTGCCCTTGCGCAACTTCCTTGCGTGGAAGCCCAACCACTACAATGGCTTCATTGACGAACTCGGTAAGGACCACACCACTCCGGGCATCAACATCATGACCAATGAATGGTTCCCCGCTGTGCGTGTCTCTTGGCAGGAAGCTCAGGACTACTGCAAGTGGCTCTCCGAAAAGACGGGCCGTAAGTTCCGCCTTCCCACCGAAGCCGAATGGGAATGGGCTGCTCGCGGTGGCACGGACACGCCCTTCTTCTGGGGCACCGAAAACGATGACTTCACCCCCTACGCCAACCTCGCCGACAAGTCCCTCGACAAGTTGCCGAACCAGCGTCAGACGCTCAACTACTACCTCCGCGATATGCGCTTCGACGACCGTCGCATGACCTTGTCGATGACCGGTAAGAGCCGCGCCAACGCCGTTGGTCTTCAGGACATGATTGGTAACGTGGCCGAATGGACCCAGTCCGCCTACGCGCCCTATCCTTACGCCGATGACGCACGCAATACGCCGACCGCCAAGGATGAAGTGGTTGCACGTGGTGGTGCATGGGACCTCTTGCCACGCTTGAGCCGCGTCTCCATTCGTGTACCCTATCCGCAGTGGCAGCGCGTCGCCAACGTGGGTATCCGCCTCGTCTGCGAAGAAGAATAAGCGACACCCGCTTCATTCCAAACACAAAGCCCCCGCTTGCACTGCAAACGGGGGCTTTTGTTTAACCTGACGTAAGGTTGAGCGCTCAATCAATAGCTCTTTTAGGGCGTTTCAAAAGCAGTGGAATTGCCGCTGCAATCGAACCGCTTTTGACCATCAATCGAACTGCTTTTGACGAGCAATTGCAGTGCTTTTGCAGGGGCAATCCAAGTACTTTTCAAACGCGCCACTTCAATGCGCCAAGGTCGCCTGCAAAGCGACTTTTCAAGAAGGTCTATTGACTCATTACGGAAATATGAGATCTTAACACCCATCAAGCGCGTAACACTGAATCACCTGGCAATTGGAGCCACTTCGCGGAGGTGTTACGCGCCTGTATTTTAAATGCCGACTGGCCAAGCAGAGCGTCCTCATTTGAGGCCATGTGATGAACGGAAACCTTCGACGCCCGTTCCGCAGCAGTCGGCATTTTTTGTGCCCATTGACAACGCTGAGAATGGTACTACGCAAACCACGCGATGCGTGAATGCGCCAATGATGTCGGAAAAACGGAACCAACGCGCGACATTACGCCCTTGAACGAGACATAACCCCAATTACGGCGTTTGCGGAAAACATCACGATGCGGAGGGTTCGCGGTTTGAATGTGGGCGGAGGTGAGTCCAGAGGACCCAGAGGGCGATGGCCGCAACGGCAATTGCGGCGCCTCGGGAGAGGTAGCATGCAGCTTGAGGTGTATTGTGAAGGAGGTGGGACAAGGTGCCACCCAGAAGAGCAATTGCGCCCATACCAACGATGACGCAGCCCATAAAGATTAAGCCCAAGAAACAAAGATAGGCGCCGCGGTGCGAACAACGTTCGGGCAGAAAGCGCGGCAAGAAGGCTAAGAAGAAGAGAATGACTTTGGGGTTCGAAAGGTTGAGGATCACCCCTTTAAGGTAAAACCCGAAGAGCGAGTGCAACGACGCCTCTTGCAACGCGAGGCCCGCGTGCCACATCCCCCACGCAACCCAAAACAAATAGCCCGCGCCCAATAGCGAGATGACATTGGCACTGCGCGGAAACTTTTCCAACAATACTGCGGCACCCAAAACCGCCAAGGTGATATGCACACAGAGACCGCTCACCAAGCCCGCCGTAACGGCCAACCCTGCCGTTGCACCAAAGGCGGCGGATTGCGCCAAGACAAAGCAGTTATCAGGGCCTGGCGCAAGGACCACGAGCAGACACGAACCCAGATAGAACCACAGCTTCATCGTTTTTTCAATCCTTAGTGCATCTCTTTAGAGGAGAGATTCGCCTTCACCCAAGCCGAAACAATCGACTGCGGCAAGCCCATCACGTTAGTGTACGAACCAATGCGTTCGTGAATCAAGAGGTCACCGCATTCATTAATGTCATACGCGCCCGCACGATCCAACGGTTTCACGCGGTCCAAATAGTCCTGAACCGTTCCCAATCCATACTGCTTAAAGACGAGACTCGTGGCCTCAATGAAGAGTTCGGGATCGCGATGCCCCGGCTTCAAAAAGGCAACTGCCGTGTAAACAATCTGATTACGCCCCGAGTAGTCCAACAACCACGCCTGCGCCTCTTCATAGTCCCGCGGCTTTCCCAAGACCTTACCATTAAAAGAGACCACCGTATCGGCGGCAAGAATGACCGAACGCGGATAACGTTTGGAGACAGACAAGGCCTTCATGCACGCATTCTGCCCCACGGTTCCAACCGGATCCCCCGCCCTCACGCACTCCTTACAGGTCGCTAAATGCACCTCAAAGGGAATCTTCAAATGACGCAAAATCGCCTGACGGCGCGGTGAAGCAGAGGCAAGAATCAACTTAGACATAGCGGCGAACCCATTAGATGAGGCGTGTTAAGAGCGATTCAGCGAAGGCCTTGAGCACGGTTGTATCGCCCGAAAACGCCTCCAATGCGCCAATCGCAAGTTCCGTGTAAGCACGCGCCATGCGCTTAAGTTCCTCCGGATTGTTATTGCAGACGGCAAGCGCGTTAAACTCATTCCCCTCGTTCGCCTGATTCGCATCCAACAGGTCATCAATTAACTGAAACGCCATGCCCACATGGCGGCCATAAATATCCGCCGCACGAAACTCCTCAGCCGAACCACCCGCCGCAATCACCCCCATGCGACACGCCGTTTCAATCAAGGCACAGGTCTTCCCAAAGTAAATCCGACACATCAACTCGGTGTCCCACTCTGCGGCAGGAATGCGCGTCGCATCAATATCGGCCACCTGCCCATGAATCACCTCCGTCGCGGCACGCGTTAACTCGGGCAACAATTCCGCTGCCGATTCACACGCCGCGATACACGCAAAGGCTCGCGCCTGCAAGTAATCCCCAGCCAACACCGCCGTCGCTTCACCATACTTTGCCCACACCGTCGGCTGACCTCGACGCAACGAGTCATTATCCATGCACGGCAAATCATCATGAACCAACGTATAACTATGCAGCAATTCAATTGCCAACGCCGCCTGCATCGCATCCTTCGGACGTGCATTCCCACACGCCTCTGCAAAGAGCAACGTCAACACCGGGCGAACGCGCTTCCCTCCTGCCGTCACAGCATGGCTCGAAGCCGCAAAAAACTCCTGCAAATAACCCTCTTCCGTTTCAAAAAACGTCTGTAAGGCGCCATCCATCTGACGTGCCTTATCCTTGAGGATTGCCTGAATATCAATTGTCATCTCATTTCCCTCTCTAACCATAAAAACCCATGAATTCGCCCACCTCGTCGGCTCAACACACCTTTTAACCGACGAGGGGCGAATGCGAATGTAGCCTTATTCAGCCACAGCGGCGGCGATCATATCGCCCACCTGTTCCGTCGTGAAGCCCATCTCGTTGGCGAGCTGGCTCTTCATCTTCGGCGTCACGGAGGCAATTGCACGCGTAATGGCGTTAGCGGCCTCGGCTTCGCCCAAGTGTTCCAACATCATTGCGCCAGCGCCGATGGCGGCGATGGGGTTGATGGCGTGCTTACCCGTCCACATCGGAGCGGTGCCACCGATGGGCTCGAACATCGAGACGCCATTCGGATTGATGTTACCGCCCGAGCTCACGCCAAGACCACCCTGGGTGATTGCGGCCAAGTCGGTGATGATATCGCCGAACATATTTTCGGTAACAATCACGTCAAACATTTCAGGGCACGAGACCATGTAGAGCGTGGTGGCATCCACGTGGAAGTACTGACGTTCCACATCGGGGAATTCCTCGCCCACTTCTGCGAAGACACGGTTCCACAACTGATACATGTAGGTGAGCACATTCGACTTACCCACCAACGCCAAGGTGTTCTTTTCACCCACGCCGCGCGCCTTCTTACCATACTTGCGAGCATATTCAAAGGCAAAGCGAATGCAACGTTCCACCTGTTCGTAGGTGTAGGTCATCACCTGCGTTGCCACGGCATCCTTGGAGTCCGCACGCGAGATGCCGCCCATGCCCGTGTACAAACCGCCCGAGTTTTCGCGCACTACGCAATAATCGATATCTGCCGGCCCCTTATTCTTCAACGGGGTTTCCACGCCAGGATAGAGGCGAATCGGACGCAAGTTGATGTACTGGTCGAGTTCGAAACGCATCTTCAACAAGATACCCTTTTCCAAGATACCAGGCGTCACGCGCGGGTCACCGATCGCGCCCAAGAACATCGCGTCAAAGCTACGGAATTCATTCAACACCGAGTCAGGCAAAATTTCGCCCGTGGCCAAATAACGACCTGCGCCAACGTCATACGAGGTGGTATCCAACTTAAACCCGAAGCGACGTTCGGCGGCATTCAAAACCTTCAAACCTTCAGCAACGACTTCAGGACCGGTACCATCACCTGGCACCACGGCAATCTTATAGGACTTCATGTTTATTATTTCCTTCTTCTGTTAACAATGTATGCAACCGTGCCACGTCCAAGGCGCCCTCTTCGGCGGCCAATGCAATGCTTTGCACCAACAACGCCTCTACTTCAGTCGCTGAAACACGTGGAATACGGCTAACAAAAATTCGGTTGTGTGCGGTTCGTTCGGTCGTCTCCGCATCTAAATCCAATGACTCTTCCAGTTTTTCCCCTGGTCGAATCCCCGTAAAGACAATCTCAATATCGCGCCCTGGCTTCAGCCCCGAACGGCGAATCATCGTCTCCACCAATTGCGTCATCAACACTGGATGGCCCATATCCAAGACAAAGAGTTCGCCCCCCTTTGCCAAGGTCGCGGCCTGCAAGACCAAGCCCGAGGCCTCTGGGATCGTCATAAAGTAACGTTTCATGCGTGGGTCGGTAATCGTCACCGGCCCACCCTGCTGAATCTGACGGCGGAACTTCGGTACTGCCGAGCCCGACGAATCCAAGACATTGCCAAAGCGCACCGCGCAGAAACGCGTCTGGCTCTTCGCCGCCAAATCATGCACAAAAATCTCGGCTAAGCGTTTGGTAATGCCCAAGACCGAGACCGGACGCACCGCCTTATCGGTTGACACCAAGACAAAGGTGCCCACCGCACTCGCTGCCGACTCCTCGGCCAAGGTTCGCGTGGCAAGGGCATTGTTTTTGAGCGCGGCGCACGGATTCTGTTCCAACATCGGCACATGCTTGTACGCGGCAGCATGCAAGACGAAATCAGGCTGATGGGTTCGCAACACCTGACGAATCCATCCACGATCACCACAATCCCCCACCAACGGCACCACCTGCGTCACCCCAGGTTGAATCAATTCTTCACACAACACATAGAGCGCGGCCTCGCTGATATCCACGAGCAAGAGCGTTTGGGGTTCGGCCGCCAAGACCTGACGCGACAACTCGCTACCAATCGAACCACCCGCGCCCGTGATGAGCACCGTCTTCCCCTGCAACGCCTCACGTACACGCGGCGTATTCACCTCATTCACACTCCGCCCCAGCAAATCAGTCACCTCAATCGGACGCAATTGCAAACGGCTCATGTAGCGCAACGCCAACCACCCCAGCAACGTCAACGTTCCCGCCATCAACGTCACACTAATTGGCGGACGCAACCAAATTGCCTCGGGCGAATTCCAAATCCAACGCATCACCAATTGCACCGTAACCATCACCGCCACAGCCCCCGCAAAACGCGGCAAGGACTTGAGCGTCACGGTTCCCGAATGCACACGCAGACAGCCAAACAACACGAGTGCGCCCCAACCCACCAAGCACATCATAGGCATTCCCGTCAAGACAGGGATCCAACCAAAGACCGGTTCTTGGAAGTCAAAACGCAACAAAAAGGCGACCCAATAGGCCAACCCCAAGACAAGCGTATCCGCTAAAAAACGTTTCATTCGGAAAGTGGCGCATGCCTTACGGCGGCAACACCCACGCATTGCCGCCGCAAGTTCTCCTTACTTCTCGGAGATACTGCGCTTGATGTAAGGCATGTAATCGCGCGTGTAGACGTAGAGCGACCAGAAGTTGAGGAAGATCGCCACCGCTTCACCCGTGTAAACGACCCAACGGAACCACGTCATCGTGTCCTTCGGATAATCGTACAACATGATGTAGAGATAGATCACGCCGCAGAGCGGGAAGGTCATTGCCGTGCGGAACTTGCCCAAGAAGGACGCAGCACAGTTCGCCCCATACAGCGACCCCACCGAACGCAAGAAGGTCACCCACTGGTCACGCAACAAGTAGAGAATCGTGAGCACCACCATGAAGAGCGCGTGCCAACGTTCCAACGGCTTACCAATCGGCAACAACCACAAGAGCGTCGGGAAGACGATGAGATAGAAGACCTTGTCCATCAAGGGGTCACACATCGCGCCGAACTTCGTGACCACCTTCCAACGACGCGCCAACGCGCCGTCAAAGAGGTCCGTCAAGGCCGAGAGCGTCAAGCAGACCAACGCAATAATGGCCCACCAATTCGACGGCATCTCGCCCACTTCGCGCACATGGACGCACTGAACGCCCCAGCCGTGCATCAACGCCAACACCAAGAAGGCGAGGATAAACGGCACACGGATAAAGGTGATGGCATTCACCACCAAGAGATGTAACTGACGTAAGCTCATCATAATGCCCTCTTACTTTCGACCCTTTGCACGCTTCTGGCGCACCGCTTCATACATCACCAAAGCGCCCGCCACGCCCGCATTGAGCGATTCCACCTGACCCGACATCGGGATGTAACCGATGAAGTCGCACGTCTTGCCAACCAAGCTACCGAGACCAGCCCCTTCGCTACCCACCACGATACCGCAGCGGCCACGGAAGTCAATATCGGTGTACTCCTTGGCATTCTCATTCAAATCCAAACCCGTCAACCAGACATTGCGTTCCTGCAATTCCTTCATGGCCTGGGTCAAATTCACCACGTGCGCAATCTGCAAATGCTCCGAAGCGCCCACCGAAGCACGCACCACCGTTGGCGTCACCAACACGCTGCGATCCTCGGGGATAATCACGCCGCACACGCCGCACGCCTCAGCCGTTCGCAAGAGCGAACCCAAGTTCTGCGGATCTTCGATATGATCCAACAAAAGCACGATTGCCTCCGGATCATCCTCAGCGGCACTATAAATATCCTCTGCGCTCACATAGGGATAACCGCCCGCCTTCACCGCGCAGCACTGGTGATTCACCTGACCCAAAATACGGTCACACTCACCACGCTGAGCCGAACGCAACGGAATACGGCGCGCATGCGCAATGGAGATCATCTCCTCCACCTCATCCGTTGCCGGACCCGAAGGAACGATCACCTCCATAATTTCACGACGCCCAGCACGCAAGGCTTCCAATACGGGGCGACGACCATAAATCCAGTTTTCTTTACTACGCTTTTGCTTCTGCTTCTTATCCATAATGCCCATAAGTATAACACAAAAGACGCGCCCACGCGCGTAAGCGCGATAACTTCTCGATTTTATGCAAAGGCTCAAATCCTCTTTGTGGGGGCTTACGCCGCCCCCACTCCCCCGCGGTGGCTAGGGCCACACCCAAAGTCGCCTTCGGCGAAAGCACTGCCAGAAGGGTGCTTCGTAAGAAAAAGGACGGCTCCGCCGTAGCACTGCCAGAAGTAGGAGCACAACGCTTAAGTGCGCACACCTTGTCTGCATGCTAGCGCACGCTGACGAGAAATGGAGATGTGCCCATTTCGAGCAGCGTGCAAGATCGTGCGACTCGTGGAGAATCTTGCGAAGCACCTTTTTATTTTCAAAATTGGGGTAAAGCGCCCTGCGCTTTCATGGGGGTGTGGGGGCGATGCGAGCCCCCACAAGGCGCAAATCCGTCATCGCGGAAACCTGCGAAGCACCCTCCTGGCAGTTCTGCGGCGCAGCCACTGACCTATCTTTTATGATCTATCTCCATCTTATCTATTTGGGGCTTTAGCCTGAATCTATCTTTTTTGACCTATCTTGATTACGCAGCTAACCCACCTTTTCTCACTTTTTCACGCCCCAATCGCCAAAATGAAAATTTTTCTTTCCTCCGCTTTTTACGGCGTTTTTACCCCGTTTTTGCCCGTTTTGTTCATTCCTGCCAATTTTGAATAAACCATTACTACACTTAGACTTATCTCAAAAACACCCCTTCACCAACTCCTCTACAGCGGCTTCCTCGTCCAAAAAAGGCCGCTCACGCCCCTCCATAAAGCACCCTTTTTTGGCAAAGTAAGTTACTTTGCTTCACAACTCAAGTTACATTGCTCTTCAAAGTAACTTACTTTCAACCGCAATCTCGCTTGCGTTTTGACCCCAAAATCGCCTCTTTTGCCCCCGCTTTTAACCTCCTCTCATTTGCAACAATTCCCAACTTTTGGTATCATCTCAATAAAGGAGCGGTAGAACTTTTAGCGCCCTTTCATGCCATCCTCGCACGAAGCGCACCTTAATCTCTAATCCGCAGTGCGACACGCCCATGCATACGGCGCAACTGTTTTATGCAGATTCTGCCCTCTTTTGCGTGACTTTTAGGGGGCATTTTTGCTATCTTATTAAACATATAAAAGTGCAAAAAAGGATATTACCTTCGTGAGTATTGGCATTGTTGAACCGAAAGATCTCCAATTAGTGATTCCCGAGGGCGGCTGGAAGCTTGAAAAAGGCGGCTCTCTGAGTGAGATTTCGGTGCGTTATGAAATGGTCGGTACGCCCGCAGAAGATGGGCGTAATGTGATTTTTGTTTGTCATGCATTGACGGGTGATGCACACGTCATCGGTTATCGTCCCGGAGAAAAACCGGGCAAGGATCGTCCGAGCGGATGGTGGGAGGGTATGATTGGCCCGCACATGGGTATTGATACCGACCGCTTCTGCGTGGTGTGCGCAAACATCTTGGGTGGTTGCGCCGGCACGACAGGCCCCTCGTCCATCAATCCTGCCACGGGCAAGCCCTACGGTTCGTCCTTCCCTGAAATCACGATGGGCGACATTGTCACGGTGCATCGCACCTTGTTGCGCCAATTGGGCTTCCGCAAGATTGCCGCAGTCATTGGCGGTAGCTTTGGTGGCATGCAGGCGTTGGAATGGGCGATTCGCTTCCCGCAAGATATGGACAAGTGCATTCTCGTGGCCTCGGCGGCAACGTTGAATACGCAGGCACTCGCCTTTGATATCGTGGCGCGTCACGCCATTATCCAAGACCCGAACTGGCGTCACGGCGACTACTACGATGGCGTGGCACCTGCGGCAGGCTTGGCCAATGCACGCCGTTTGGCCCACATCACCTATCTGTCGCAGACCTCGATGGATGACAAGTTCGGCCGCGAGAAGCGTTCGGAATGGTTGAACCAAGACAAGGACTTCCACAAACAGGTTCGCCGCGACTTCAAGACCTACTTCCAGATTGAATCCTACTTGGAATACCAAGGTCAGAAGTTCGTCAAACGTTTTGACGCCAACAGCTACTTGCACATTACCCGCGCCTTGGACAGTTATGACCCGGTGGAAACCTTTGGTTCGCTTGAGGCAGCGGTGCGTCAGATTCAAGCCAAGTTGATGATGATTAGCTTGAGCGGTGACTGGCTCTTTACCCAACAGCAGGCCGAACGTTTTGTGCGGGCTTGCGTGAGCGAACACAAGCAGATCTCCTACTGCCACCTCAATGCGCCCGCAGGCCACGATGCCTTCTTGACCCATATCGACGAGATGAAGTTGGTCTTGCGCGCCTTCTTGACGGCAACCGACGCCAAGGATCCCTCCACGCTTGATAAGAAGAGCCTCAAGGCCTTGCACGCCTTTGTGCGTCACATCCCCGAAGGCGCGAAGGTGTTGGATATCGGTTGCGGTAGCGGTACATTGTTGAAGCAGATGGCGTTGCAACGTAGCGCCTACGGCATCGGTTTGGAATGCGACTTGGACAAGATTATTGAAGCACTCCACGCCGGCATCAACGTGTTGATGGTGAGCAAGTGCCTCTGTCACGACTTGGCGAGCATCCCTGACAAGACCTTTGACACGGCGGTTATCTCGCATACGATTCAGGAACTCGCCCACCCCGACCGCGCGATGCAGCAATTGCTCCGTGTGGCGGACTGGGGCCTCATCTCCTTCCCGAATTTTGGTTACATCGGCATGCGTTTATCGTTACTCTTCACCGGTGGCATGCCGCGCACGAAGGAATTCCCCTACGAATGGTATGACACGCCGAACATCCATAACTGCACGTTGGCCGACTTCTACTTGCTCTGCAAACGCTTTGCCCTCAAAGCCAAGTTGCTCTCCTGCCACTCGGCTAGCTTGATTGGCAAGATTTTGATTCTGCTCGGCTTCAAGAACTTGGGTGCCGACCGCGTCATCTTGCGTCTCACCCGCGACACCTCCAAGGACTCCACCCATGCCGCACGATCTTAAAGCGCTCGCCGCCGAACTCGCGCCGCGCCTCATTTGCCGTCAATGCCCCGCGATGAACACGCGGCGTGGCGTCAATTTACCGGGCCAACGCGCCATGGTGGCCGTGCTCAAGGCGTTGCTCGC
>JAFYMU010000191.1 GCA_017548245.1 Kiritimatiellia bacterium
ATGAATGCGGTGGTGCGTCCCTACACCTTAACCTTGGAGTGGTCGCACGGCAATCCCACAGCCGCCTGCCAGATTTATAGCCAACGTGGCGATACCACGCCCCTTCAGTCAGCCCTTTTGACCCGCAAAAATGGTGAAACGACCCTTGCGTTGACGAACGCCGAAGGCGTCACCTCGAATAACGTCCGTCTCAACACCCCCATCGCAGACACCGATCTCACTTGGGTGGACCTCACCTTCAACTACCTCTGGTGGAACCAAGTCACCCAACTCACCGAAGAGGAACTCGACAAGCGCAACCTCAAGTCGCGTGAAGGCGGTCGCAACTGCGTGGTCTTGGAAGCCTTCCCGCCTCAAGAGGTAAAGGGCATCTACTCGGTCCTGTTGTGGATTGACCTCTCCACGGGTTACTTGGTGCAGAGCGAACAGACTGACGCCCACGGCAAAGCGGTTCGTCGCATGTGGGTGCAACGCATTGGCCGCGAGAATGGCCGTTGGGTACCGCGTGAATTTCGCATCCAACGTGATGGTATGCGCCGCGTCACGAAGTTGACCATCGCCTCCATCAAGGCCTCCAACTTCTCTGTAGAGGAGCAAGACTAACCATGGAAACACGTCACAAGACCTTAGTCTTCTCAAGCGCCCAAAACCGCATTATCACCTCCACGTTGACCCTCCTCTGCGGCACGCTCTTGGTGGTGAGTGCAATTCTCCTCCTCTTTGGATTACTCCAAGGGCTAAACTACTTCCTCAACATTGTGGGGCCAATCATCGTGGCCTTCTTCTTGAGTTTGCTCACGCGTCCGTGGTACGCCCGCCTGCGTCAATGGTTCGGCGGCCGTGACGTACCCGCAGTCTTTGCCTTCTCGCTCTCCTTCTTGATTCCGCTCTTCTTGTTGGGGTGGTTCTTCGGTGCCTTCATTATTGAACAAGGGTGCAACTTTGCCCACGCCTTGCCCAAGATTACCGCCGCGACGCGCGATGCCTTAACCAAAGCCTTCCCCGACTTCTCAGATGTGGTCGCGAATGTCATTCCGAACCTCACCAGCGTCTTGGCAGAGGATGGTTCGCTCTCCTGGTCCAAGTTATTGGATGTCGCCGGCAAGGGCGTCCACATGGGTGGCGCGGTCTTCTCGGCAGGTTCGGCCGCGGCTCTTTGGTTGCTCACCTTCTTCTATTGGATTATCTTTGTGATGAAGGAACCCCTGACGGGCGAAGGCTTTGCCAAACGGTTGCCCTTCGTCAGTAAGAGTGGCCGTATCGCAATGGCACGTTACTTCCAGAACTTTAGCGACATCATCGTCTCCTACTTCCGTGGTCAGATTATTGATGTCTCCATCCAAGGCGTGTTGTACGGCACGGCCTTCCAATTGCTCGGCTTGCCGAACGGTTTTATTATCGGTTTTGTCTTAGGCATCCTCAACTTAGTGCCCTACTTGGGCGTCACGGCAGGTCTCTGCGTGGCCTTGCCGGTGGCTTTCTTCCACGCTGGCATGGCCTACACCTGCGCCATCTTTGCCGTCTTCTGCGTGATTCAAACCTTTGACGGCTACATCATGCAACCCTACATCCAGGGCGATCGCATGAAACTTTCGGCCTGGCAAATCGTTTTTGCATTACTCTTCTGGACGCAACTCGGTGGCTTCTTGGGCCTCCTGTTGGCCATTCCGCTCACAGCCTTTGTGAAGGCTTCGTGGGATGAATGGTGCGCCACGTCCGAACGTTTCATTGGCGCCGCAAACGAACCCCAACCCCTTGAAGGAGAGACGAAATGAGTGCAACGGCCGCCGTTTTCTTGCTCGCCATCATCCTCTTCGCCCTTGGCGCAGCCCTCTTGCCCGCACGTTCGGCAACGGTTCTCGCCAAAGTGCCGCGTGCACGTGGTGCGGCGATTGCCCTCACCTGCCTCTGCATGGCATGGGCCACATGGACACTCTATGTGCACCCCATTGACTTCTTGAGTTTTCTCACCCCCACCACCCTCATTGTGGGCGGCTTGATACTCACGCCCCTCATCTGCATTTACTTAGACAACCTCCTCTTTGCCCGCGCGTTGGGCGGCATTATGATGTTGTGGCCGATGCCGGTGATTCTCTTGACGCGTGATTACCTCACCACCTGGCGTTTGGTGCCGATTACGTTGGGCTACATCAGCTTGACCTTGGGCATGATTATCGTCTTCCATCCGTGGACCTTCCGTTGCGCTTGCGAAGCCTTGGCGGAAGACCCGAAGAAACGTCTCAACGTGGCCGCACTCCTCCTCCTTGCAGGCCTCCTTTGCGGTGTGGCACCCCTCTTTTTTGGAAAGGTACTAGGACAATGAGCATTCTCTTTCGTTATGTCTTACGCAGCTTTGCCTTGCCGGCATTCATGTGTTTTACGGGGCTCTGCGCCCTGACCTTGCTCTTCATGAGCTTCGACCTTATCGGCGCCTTCTTTGACCCCAAGTCGGCGGTCAACTTTATGGTGGCGTGCGACTTCATCCTCGGCACCTTATCGATGTACTTGGAATGGTTGCTGCCTGCGGTCTTCTTGCTCTCCACACTCTACACGATGTGGCAGTTCTGCCGTCATAGCGAACTCATCGCGATGCGCGCAGGTGGCATTGGCATGAGCACCGTGACGGCACCGATTTTGTTGACGGCCCTCTTGGCTTCGGCGCTCTCCTTTGTGAACACCGAATACTTTAAGCCGACCGCCGCAGCCCGTGCGATGATTATCAAGAACTCTGACTTCCGCACCACGGGTCGCGAACCCCTCTTGGGCCGCGCGTATTTCGAACCCACGGGCCGCTATCGCGTGGTCATTGGTGCCTTCTTGCCGACCCAACCCGATGTCTTACGCGATGTGCGTATCACCTTCTTCCGCGATGATGGTTCGCAACGTTGCACCTACGAAGCCCCTGAAGCCCGTTGGTTGGACGAAGAATGGTGGCTCCAGGGTGGCGTGAAGACCACCTTCTACAACGAACTCGATGAAGTAGTCACGCCGCCTGAAAATGTACCGGTCTTTGCAACGGTAAAGTTGCTCCATGAATTGGATGTGCATCCGCGTCAAATCGTAGTGCAAAACTCCGATGCAGAGTTCGCCTCGGCCGCTGACCGCCGTATCAACCGTAAAGATCGCGAACGTACAGGGTTGACCCGTCGTCAGAAGCACGAAGACTCCTACGCGACCTACAACCACTATGCCGCGCCCTTCTCGATTTTGTTAGTGACGCTCTTCGCCATTCCCGCAGGCATTGCCTCGGGTCGTCAGTCGGTCTTCCGCGGGATTTTGTTGGCCTTAGGCATGTTCTTGGCCTACTATGCAATCACCGCCTTGGCCATGTTACTCTCCAATCAAGGATGGATTAAGCCGGCACTCGCCGTAATGTTGCCCTCATTCTTCTTCGGGGTAAGCGCCATCGTCCTCTTCAGAAAATTGCATTAAGGATCCCTTATGTTCAAATCTCGTGCAACGATGCGTGGCATTCCAGGCGACTCTGCTCGTAAGCGGGGTCTCCTCCGCGTACTCGTTCCTGTGCTTGTCTTTGGATTAGCCTTTGGCTTTGCCTTCGGTATCTTATTAGGTAATGTAGGATTAGCGCCATGGTGGTTGGGATTGACCATCCTCTTTATCACCTTTGGAGCCTTCTTCCTCTTCCGCCGTTACCAGCCCTCCTTAGTTTATGGTTACTTTAAGGGGGCGCGTGGCGAAGAGATGGTGGCGGGTGAATTGGCGCGCTTGCCCGCCACGTGGACAATCTTTAATGGTTTAATCTTGCCGAATGGGCAGGATGTCGACCACATTGCCGTTGGCCCACAGGGTGTCTTTGTAATTGAAACGAAGCACTGGACGGGCGAGGTCTCCATTGAAGAGGGGCGCCTCTTAGCCAAAGGGCGCCCGTTGAACAAGTCGCCTGTGGTTCAGGTGCGTGCACTCACGGCGGCAATTGCCGAACACCTTCCGCAGTTCGCCGACCACGTTCACGGTGTGCTCTGCTTTGCTGGCACGCAGTTCTTTGATGCGCCCCAACAGTTGGACGAGATTCAAATCTGCTCCTATCTCAACCTCTCCGAACTCCTCATGCGTGGCACTGCGCCCCTGAACGTCACCGAAGTCTCCTCTTGTGTGGCCAGTTTGGGCGATTTCGCCATCACACAAGGTCTCTAATACCAACGGCACCTCACGCCGAATCCGCTTTTCTAAAAAGGAAAACTCACACATGAAATTATTAGTCTCTGCGCTCTTGCTGTCGGTTGCACTCTCGACAAGCTTCGCAAAAAATCTTCAGCCCAATGCGGAATATCCCGAAATCTCGCGTCGCGTGGTCTACCAATTAAATACAACCCACCTCTCGGGCGAACGCTTTGATGACCGTCTCTCGGCCATCGCTTGGACCAATCTCGTGGACGCCCTCGACTATGACCACACGCTCTTGACGAAAGAAGAGTTGGCAAAATTCGAATCCTACAAGACGCAAATTGATGATCTCGTCTCGAAGGGCAACCTCGCCTTTGGTTACGAATTGGTCTCGCTTGTGCGTGATCGCATCTTGGAACGTTGCGCCCTCGCTGAAAAGACCCTCAAGCAGGAAAAGCCCTTTGATTTCACGAAGAACGAACAGTATCAGTGGAAGCGTCGCAAGGCCGAACGTCCTGCCAACCGTAAGGAACAAGAGGCGCTCTGGCATGCCACGTTGAAAAACGAATATCTCGCCTTAACCCTCGCCAAGGAGTTCGACGCCGAAGAGGCCAAGACGAAGGCGAAGGAAGACAAGGAAGAGGATAAGCCCGACTATTCGGAAGAAGATGACCTCTCGCAGCCAGTGGCCGAGATCATCGCGAAACGTTATCGTGCCTTGCGCGACACCTACAAGGAAATGGATTCCGAAATCGCCCTTCAGCGCATTCTCTCTGCGGTGGCGATGTCCTATGACCCGCACACGGATTACATGTCGCCGATGAACTTTGAAGAGTTCAGCATGGACATGAACTTGACGCTCTGCGGTATCGGCGCCACCTTGCGTTATGACGATGGTATGATTCGTATCACGGAGATTATGCCAGGCGCACCTGCCGCAAATGATACGCGCGAAATCCGTTTGCAAGAGGGTGACCGCATCATCGGCGTTGGCCAGGGTGATGGTCCCATTGAAGATATCTGCCACAAGCCGCTTAACCAGACGATTCGCAAGATTCGCGGCCCGAAGGGTTCGGTCGTGACCTTGAAGGTGATTCCGGTCTCGGATAAAACCGGCACGCGCACCAAGATTGTCGACCTCGTGCGTGACGAAATTCACCTCGACCAGCAGGCCGTGACGGGTCATATCGAACGTCTCACGTTGGACGATGGCAGTGCCCGCAAGATGGGTTATGTGCGCATTCCCGCCTTCTACGCAGGCACGGTCAGTGGCACCAAGGCTGAACAGGCCACCTCGATGACGCGCGACCTCCTCGCTTACATTCAGAATTTTAATACCGAACACGTTGACGGTTTGGTGATTGACCTCCGTAACAATGGTGGCGGTTCGTTGATGGAAGCCCTCTCGATGACCTCGCTCTTCGTCACGGGTCCCGTGGTGCAGGTGCGCGACAAGCGTAATGTGCAGGTCTTGGATGGCACGCTCCACCGCGTGGCCTTCCGTAAGCCCATCGTGGTGTTGATCAATCGTAACTCGGCTTCGGCCTCTGAAATTGTGGCCTCCGCACTTCAGGACTACGGCCGCGCCATCATCATTGGTGACTCCAAGTCCCATGGTAAGGGTACGGTACAGACCGTGCAGGCACTCGGCAACAACAAGGTGCACGGTGCGAACCGCATTACGACCGCATGCTTCTATCGTATTAATGGTGGTACGACCCAACTCAAGGGCGTGGAGCCCGACTTGGTCATTCCCTCCATTTATGATGCACTTGAATTGGGCGAAGACCAGCTCCCGGGTGCCCTTCCCTACAGCACCGTGGCCCCTGCCTTCTATGCCAAAACCTCCGATGTCGCCCCCTTCTTGCCGCGCTTGAAGAAAGCATCGGATAAGCGTATGAAGAAGGATGCTCAGGCTCAAGCTGCCCTGCAGTTGATTGAGCACGTGCGCAAGGCCAATGCCGAAGAATATGTGCCGCTTCAGGTGGATGCCCGTCGTGCCCGTATGAAGGCCGAACGCGCCATTGAAAAGTTGCAGGA
>JAFYMU010000192.1 GCA_017548245.1 Kiritimatiellia bacterium
CATCGCACCGTCCATGGCACCATAGAGTTGCGATTCCTTGGAGAGTTCGTTACGACGCGCACGGGCCGTCTCTTGGTCAATCGCGCCTGCACGCATATCCGCGTCAATGGACATCTGCTTCCCGGGCATTGCGTCGAGCGTAAAGCGTGCACCCACTTCAGAGACACGTTCGGCACCCTTTGCAATCACGACGAACTGCACAATCGTGATAATCAAGAAGATCACCGCACCAACCACAAAGTTGCCGCCGACCACAAAGTTACCGAAGGTGTAGATAATCTCACCAGCGTTTGCGTGCAAGAGAATCAAACGCGTCGTCGAGACGTTCAACGCCAAACGGAAGAGCGTGGTGAACAACAACATCGATGGGAAGGTGGAGAAGGCCAATGCTCGTGGCAAATAGAGCGAGAGCATCAACATCACCGTGGAAATCATCAAGTTCACCGAGATCAACAAGTCCATCACGGCGGTCGGTAAGGGCACAATCAACAACCCGATGATGAAGACCACCAGGAATGCCAATACCAAATCGCCGAAACGACTGAACGCGGTTGTGACTTTTACAAGTTTGCCAAGCATGGTTTATTCAATCCCCTTACGTTTCCAACAGGGCCGCGCGATAATGTTCAAAGACTTCTGTATCCGCCAACAGGCTTTCAAGTTCGCGAACTGCGCGCGCAGCCGCTTCGCCTTTTTGTGCACGGAGGGTTTCTAAAGCGGAGCGCGCCGTCAGGCTAAACCCTGCAGGCGTGCGCAAATACGCGCTATTCCCTGCAACCAAGGCGCTCATAATTTCGCCTACGACGCTCTCCCCTTCGGGAAAGATATTCGCAAGGGCTTCACTGACGGTGGTCGAACCTGGCAACAACTGCTTTTGGCGTTCGCCACCGGGTGCGCCCTCTTCTCCCGAGGCATATTCTGCCACCGAGATGCCCGTATCAAATCGAATGGTCTCAGTTGTACGACGTGTTTTCATGCACCGAGCCTCCTTCTGTAATGCTCAGTTGCGCGCCACAATTCTGCCATTGCGCCTTCCAAATTGCCCAACGTCACCGCTTCCATCTCCAAGCGAATCGCAAAGAGGGCGCGTTCGGGACGTTCCAAAATGCCCACACGCATCGTAAAGGCACCGCGACGCAAGGGATCGGCACTTGCCAGCAAGGTCTTCAACGCCTCAGCCGTCGTTGGCGGTTCGGCAGACATTGTAAGCGTCAGAAAATCAAAGGCATATTCAAGGCGCAACACAACCCCATTTTCAAAATGCAAGGCCGCCACGCCATCGGCATTGAGCGCAAAGGTCTGAAGGCCAAGCCCCGAAGCGAATTGGCGCACGACTTCATTCAACCAACTCGGTACGTGGGTCATGCGTTATCCTCCTCATCTGCTTCCTCTTCGGCCTCATCTTCAAGCGCCACTAAGCCATCCAAATGTTCTTGCGTGGCATCCAACAACCGCAAACGGTCGTCTTCAGAGGTAAAGAGACGCGAGGAGAGTTGACGGAAGACACCCATCAATTCGCGGCAAAAATCCATCTGGGCGAGCAACTTCATGATGCCGCCATCGGCAACAAATTGCGAGATATCGCGCGCCGAGACAAAGGGGCGTTCGGTGAAATCAAGCACCTTTCCGGTCATCGCTTCACCGTTGTAACGGCAGACTTCGCCGAACTGATTGGCCATCCGTGAGACCAGTTGGCTCAAACGGTCAAAGACGGTTCGCAAGACCTGCACGCACTGCAAGTCCAACAAAATGCGACGCAGTTCTTCAGGCATCTGCGAGGGCGACGGACTCTGCAAATCCGCGCTACAACCCGCAATCAAAAATTCAATCGCCGCCGAAAGTCCCGCCATCCCACGTGCTGCCACGAGCGAACGGAAACAGTCCTGCGGTGTGGTGAATCCAATCACCTCGCCACGGTAGAGGTTACGCAACGACTGCATCTCATCAGGGGTCGTCGCACGCGCATTGACTTCGCGTGCCAGGTTAATCCCTGCGGCCACCTCTGCGCCCTTTTCTTTCACCAACTGGGCACGCGCGGCATCCACGAGATCGCGCAAATCCCCCTCGCCCTCTTCCAACGCCGCGGCCAGAATGTCCAACATGGCGAATTGGTGCGACGGATCATCCGAACCGCGCACGAGCGCATCCAAGAGACGCCCTGCATTGGGTAAGTCTTGTCCGCCTTGCTGAAGTTGACGCAAATTCCGCAAGAGGCGATCCAAAAACTCCTTGCCCGGCATATCGGGCAGGGTCTTTTCCCACGCTTCAACCGCCTCTACGTAAGACGAATAGCGCGACTGCGTTTCACCTAACTTGCGTTCGGAAAGCTTTTTGGCGGACTTTTCTTCAAACTGCATGGAGAGTTCTTCCATTGCATCTTGAAGGTCGGCCGTGGGATTCTGTTCCACCACCACCGACATGCCCATCACACGTCCCGACTCAACAGGCGTTGGCGTAGTGGCCTGCATCTCAAACGCACGGAGCTGTTCGAGACGATCAGGCGCAAGACTGTGCCGAAAGACCTGTGCCGCATCAATGGCCATGCGAGCCCTCCGTCCACACCACGCCGGGACCATAAAAATTCAACCAGAGCGCCTTGGCTTGACGCTTCGGAATCAAGACATCACGCATCGTCAACTTGGGGCAATGACCCGTTGGGCGCTTCGTTGTCCAAGCCACCACAGAGGCCAACCGAACGCTGAGCACGTCCCCTTCGGCAAGGACAAAACGGTGAACACGCGAGGCCGTAGCAATCACCGCCCACCCCGGATTCTTAAACTCGGTCACCGCGAGGGCGTGTTTAAAACTCATCGGAATCACACGCACCAACTGCGCCCCTGCGCGTGCCGCTTCAGGTGCCACCAAGATGCGTTCGGAGTCCACAAAGAGCGTCTCGGCACAATCCAAGCGCGTCAAAAAGGGATGCTTGGCATCCGAACACGAGGCGGTGCCCACGACTTCAAGGCGTTGCAAACGAGCACGGTCTGGCACAATCCAGCCCGTCAGACGACGTTCCGTGACGCGACCACAATACGCAACCGGCTGGGACGTGCCCATCAGCCACATCCCATCCGTCACCTGCGCGAAGCCGCCCTCAATCGTCGCCTCATTCGCCATCCGCGGTCTCCGTTGCGGGTTCGGCAACCTCGGCTTGCGCCGCTTCTTCCTGTTCAGCCTGTTCGGCCTCAGCCTTTAAACGCGCAGCCTTTTCAGCCTCATAACGCGCCTTTTCGGCTTCATGCTGAGCCTCCCATTCCTGATGGTCAGCGGCCATGGCATCGCGACGCTTCTGGCGTTCCAAGTCACGTTCGGCTTCATTACGTTCGTGCTTTTCTTCTGCGCGTTCGCGACGCGCTTCCGTGCGAAATTCCATCTGCGCTTCACGTTCCTTGCGTTCGATGCCATCCTTATCAAAGGCTTCATCCAAAACGCGTTCACGTTCAATATCACGCTGACGTTCGGCCTGCACCGTGACGGCGTCATCGGTCGTTACATCAATAATATAAGGCGTCAAGATGAACATGCGCTGAATCGTCTCATCACGATAGCTGACGCCACCAAAGAGCCAACCAATCCACGGAATATCGCGCAAGTACGGGATGCCCCAACCGCCCGATTCCTTGATATCGCGCAAATAACCTGCGAGCATGATGGAGTTGCCCTCCACCACCTCGGCCTGCGTTTCCAACGAGGAGGTGCGCGTCATCGGCATTGCATCCACGGTAATCGCCACAAAACCGCCATCCTGCAACTCCATCGAGAGCCAAATGCGGTCAGGCGTGTTCTGCGCCTCCGAAGCAACAATGCGCGGCTTCACTTGCAACTTCGTGCCAGCCGAGACCTCTTCAAGCGTAGCCACTTCCGTACCAATCACGCGGGCATGGTAGCTCTGTGTATCGGTCATCTCAGCGGCCATATTATTTAAGGTAAGGATTGATGTACGCGAAATCGAACGTGCCTTGCCCTTCTCGCGCAAGGCCGAGAGCGAAGCCGACACCTTGACATCATCGCCCAAATAGGTCAATGCACCCGCGAGGCCCTTGCCACCCAAGGACAAGGGATTCACGAGATTGGCCGCATTTTGGCCTGCCGAACCGTTAAACTGGTCACGAACGCCTTCCACCTTCAACGACAGCTGCCAGTCCAACGCATCCTGCTGCGTCAATTCCACCACCGTCACCCCAATTTCAACCAACTTCTGGGGGCGGTCCAATTCCGCAATGAGCTGTTCGTACATCGGCAAACGCGTCACGGTGTCACGCACAATCACCGCATTGAGACGATTGTCAGGGCGAATCACCGGGCGGAAGGCCGAGTCAATCGTGGCGCTCAAACGATCCGTGCTATTAGTCACATCATGTTCGCGAACCGGAGCCGGGCCATCACTCCCCGCCATGATTTCTTCCAGCAACTGCGCCACGCCACGAATCGTTGCCGTCGATTCCGAACTCGTCACGCTAAAGCTCACATTATCCGCCCACGTGTGCTTGAGCGGGAAGATGCGCGTTTCAACCGAGGTGAAGGTGCGCTGTTCGCGCAATTTATCGGCACGTGCAATCATCTCCGAAATCAACATCACATAACGCGGCGGACCCGAGACCAAGATGAGTTCGCCATTCGATGCCGTCTTGAGCGGGAAACGAGCATCCTCCACACCCAATTCAACCATCATCTGCAAGACTTCATCGGCCTTCATGTAACGCAGGTCAATCAACGTCGAGCCCATTTCACCCACCGTGTAGATGTAGAGCGCCGTGCCATCGTAATACCACGTCAAGTTGTTGATTGCCGAGATGCGATCCAAAAATTCTGCGGGCGCAACCTCCTTGAAGTCACCCGAAAGCACACCCGTCACACGATCCGACAACAAAATCGGAATCCCTTGGGCCACACTAAAACTCTCCAATGCCGAACGAATCGACATCTGACGCTCCACCAACGTTTAGGTCTCGCTCTTCCACGGCAACTTCTTGCCAGGCGTCGGCTCCGTAGCAAAGGCCAACGCGCTGAGACAGCACGCCACCATCGTTGCCACCCAACGCAAAAGCCGCCCATTCATCGTTCGCAACATTGTCATAAAATCCTCTCACACGCTCAGGGACGGATTACCATCTCTGGAAATGACGAAAAATCCATAGGCTCCGCAGCCACCCGTGCAAGCCACCAGTCACACGAGTCTGCGAATGTTTCAAAAAAGACACGTAATTCATGGGACGAAGCAGACGCCTGAATCTCCTGGGCCAAAACAGCCGCATGACGTTGCGTATCCCAATACACCATCGCCTCTTCACGAAGGATGCGCCCCATACTACACGAGGCCAAGTGGCGAAGATCATCCTCATCCTGAGACAACTCACGCATCAACACCAACCGCTTCTCAAGATCCAAGCAGCGCACATCGCCACCATCCACCTTGAAGACAAATTCAACCGCATCCGCAGGCACTACCTGCGAATAACCAATTGCTGACGCTAACCGTGTTAATGCACTCATCGACGAGGATAAAAAGCTCTCTAAAACTATCTACCAATATACCATATACTATAAAATCCAGTCAAACAAGCCCCTTAAAAAACGTGTAACCACCCTTCCCCAAGAACACCCCAAAGCACCCTTTTACCCCCTTTTGAAAAGCAGTGGGATTGCCTCTGCAAAAGCAGTGCTTTTGACCATCAATTGCAGTGCTTTTGACGAGCGAAAGCACTGCTTTTCAACCCCCAATTCCACTGCTTTTGAAGGTGCTTGAATCGAGGCTCAATTGCCCCCTGAATCGAGGCTCGATTGCACTTCAATCGAGGCTCAATTGATCGTCAATCGAGGCTCGATCGACGGGGCAAAACAAGCGCGATTGAAAAAGGGATAAAAAGGTGCAAATAAGCCCCCTTCTGGGCTTTTGCGGTGTCCGTGCGAAGC
>JAFYMU010000193.1 GCA_017548245.1 Kiritimatiellia bacterium
CCGAGGTGGTCAATCGCTCACACTTCGTGTGTGGGAGGAAAGTCCGGACTCCACAGAGCAGGATGACCTGTTGTAATGACAGGTGGGCACGGAGTAAAACCGTGTGACGGCCAGTGCCACAGAAACAAACCGCCCCGCAAGGGGTAAGGGTGAAAAGGTGAGGTAAGAGCTCACCGGTAGCCACCGAAAGGCGCTACGCAAGGTAAACCCCCTCCGGAGCAAGCCCAAATAGGCGAAGAGACGCTGCTCGTGTCGCGAAAGGGAAAACCTTTCATTGTCTCCTCACCGAGACAAACATTCGCGGGTTGGGTGCTTAGTTAAATGATTGACGCCCGCAAGGGAACAGAACTCGGCTTATAACCTCGGCAATGAGTCCTTTTAGCTGTTGAAGTGCATCTTCAACAGCTTTTTTATTTCATAAAGTAATTTCTCATTTTGCTTTTTTAGCGTAGGTATGCTAAAGTAATACTATTGTCAGAAGCCGTAATTATGAAAGGGATTGTTTATGGCAGAGCTCGGTAAAGCAACTCAGCAGGAGTTGAAAGAAATTGCGTCCACGTTCCAGGTTTATGGTGATTTCGTCAGCGGATGCCCCTACGGCAGCGGTCACATCAATGACACCTATCAGCTGACCTATTCGGTGGGCGGCGCGCCGATGCACTATTTGTTGCAGCGCATCAACCATCATGTCTTCACGCAGCCGGCCAACGTGCAGCAGAACATTTTGCGCGTGACCCGTCACATCGCGGGCAAGTTGCGCGCTCAGGGCGTGACCGATATCTCGCGTCGCACCTTGACCTTAATCCTCACCCATGACGGCGAACCCGTTCACCACGACACCGAAGGCAACTGGTGGCGTATGTACGTCTTCGTGGAAGGCGCAAAGACCTACGACCAGATCCAGAGCACCGCTCAGGCTGAATTGGTCGGTGAAGCATTCGCAGATTTCCAGAACATGGTCGCAGACTTGACGGAACCGCGTTTGCATGAAACCATTCCCAACTTCCACAACACCGTGAAGCGCTATGAAACGTTGACCGCCGCCATCGAAAAGGATGCGTTCAACCGCGCTAAGGATGTGAAGGCTGAAATCGATTTCGTGACCGCTCGCGCGGGTTCCTTCGGCCGCTTGTTGGAACGTTGCGCCAAGGGCGAAATCCCTGAACGCATCACCCACAACGACACCAAGTTGAACAACGTCATGTTGGACGACGCCACCGGTAAGGGCATTTGCGTGATCGACTTGGACACGGTGATGCCGGGCTTGGCACTCTATGACTTCGGTGATATGTGCCGCACCTCCACCGCCAACGCCGCAGAAGACGAACAGGATCTCTCCAAGGTCTTCTCGCGCATGGATATGTTCGAAGCCATCGCAAAGGGCTATTGCCGCGGTGCAAAGTTCTTGACGCAGGGCGAAAAGGAAGAACTCGCCTTCTCCGCTCAGCTCATCACGATGACCATCGGTATCCGCTTCCTCACCGACTACCTCCAGGGCGACACCTACTTCCACATCAAGCGCCCCGGCCACAACGTCGATCGTTGCCGCACCCAGCTCAAGATGGTGCAGAGCATGGAAGAACAGGCTGAAACGATGGAAGCCATCATCAAGAAGGCTCTCGCTGAAGCGTAATGCATCAAAGGCCGGGAACTGGCAGCAGTTCCCGGCTTCTCCTTTTTTCGTGTCCACTCTACACGGCTCGCGTCGCGAAAGGAAGCCCTCAGCAGATGAACCAGAATACGATTGAAGAGATTCTCGAATCCTTTGCCATCCGCGGCAAAGTGGTCAAGGCTGAACCCTTCGGCAGCGGTCATATCAATGACACCTTCCGAATCACCACCGAAACCGCCAGCGGCGAAACGTTTCGTTACACCTTGCAGCGCATCAACCACGCCGTTTTCCGTCAACCCCAGCAGGTGATGGACAACATCGAACGCACGCTTGCTCATCTCAATAGCAAACGTGACCAGTTCCCCGACGTTAAGGTGCTCAATCTGATTCACACCAAGGAAGGACGCAACTGCATCCGCACCTTCGCTGGTAAGTGGTGGCGTGTCTATGACTTCATCGACGACGTGGAGAGTTATGACAACGTGCGCGACCCCAACGTGGTGTACGAAGCGGCACGCGGCTTTGCTCAATTCCAGAACATGATGGCCGACTTGCCGGCGCCGCGCCTCTATGAGACCATCCCCTACTTCCACTGCACGCCCATGCGCTATGCAACGTTGGAAGAAGCGGCCTTCTTGGACTTGCGGAACCGTTTGAACGATGTCTTGCCCGAAATGGAATTTGTGCGCAATCGCCGTCATCTCGTGGCGCATTTGCTGAACCGTTATCTCCGTGGTCAGATTCCCGAACGCATCACGCACAACGATACGAAGATTAACAACGCCCTCTTTGACCCCACCTCCAAGAAGTGCGTTGCAGTGGTTGACCTCGACACCATCATGCCTGGCTTAGCCCTCTATGACTTTGGCGATATGTGTCGCACCACCTGCAACACTGCGGACGAATCCGAACCCGATACCGAAAGCGTGCAGTTCGACATCAAGATGTTCGAAGCCGCCGTTTCGGGTTATCTCGAC
>JAFYMU010000194.1 GCA_017548245.1 Kiritimatiellia bacterium
ACCATTGAGCGGACGCTTGCCATTGCTACGAAGTTACGTTCGGCCGAGTCGCACATTGAGCATATCAATATCAACTGTGGCAAGGTGCAGGGCACTCTTGGTCAGGTGTCGGAGGGCACCTATCTCTCTGAAATTAACTTCCGTCTCACGCCGATGACCGAACGCCCCGAGGCGCCCTTGGCAGAGATCCGTAACCGTTTTCGTGCCTTGCTCTTGGAGGAACCCGATTGCATCTCGTCGGTGTTGATTCCGAGTGCTGCGGGTGGCGCGTCGCAGGATATCCAACAGTTCATCTGCGGCGATGACTTGGAGGTGTTGAACGCTACCGGCCTCAAGATTGCCAAAGCCTTTACGGCAGATCCTGCGAATGCGGACGTGGCGCACTCGATTCGTCCCGGCCGTCCTGAGGTTCGCCTTGTGCCGCGTCGCGCGGTGATGCATGACTTGTCGCTCCCTGCCACCACCCTAGGGCAGTCCTTGCGTGCCAATATCGCAGGGATTGAACAGACGACCTACAAGCGCGGAGACCGTTCGTATGACATCCGTGCGCGCTTTGTCCAACGGGAGGGCGAATCACAGATCGCCGCGCTCAATCTCCCTGGCGCAGATGGCAATCCCTTGCCGTTGTCGGCGGTTGCGGAGGCAACGGATAACTTGCAGCCCACGATGATCATGCGTTATGACAAGAGTCGCACCGTGGTGCTCTATGCGAACGCGGCCAAGGGTTATGGTTTGGGAACGGCATTGGCGAATGAAGCCGCCGCGATTGAGGCGAACTTGCCGCCGGGTTATACGTCGGCTGTAGGTGGTATGGCGGAGATGATGGGCGAGACCTTTGCGGAGTTTGGAACCGTAACGTTGGTGGCCATTGTCCTGACCTATCTCCTCTTGTGCGCCTTGATGGAGTCGTGGACCCAACCCTTCATTATCTTGTTTACCGTGCCCTTCTCTTACTTGGGCCTCTATATCGCACTGTGGTTGACGAATACCACGCTCTCGATGTTCGGCCTCTTGGCAGGCATTATGTTGGTGGGCGTGGTGGTGAATGCCGCGATTCTCTTGATTGACGAGGTCAATACCTTGCGTTCGCTGCGCATGAGCAAACACGTTGCCTTGATGCGTGCCGCCAAACACAAATTCCGTCCGATTCTGATGTCGTGCGTGGCCGCGCTCTTCGGAATGCTACCGATGGCGACGGGCACGGGACTGGGTTCGGAATTGCGTGCATCCATCGGGATTGGTTCGGTGGGCGGCATTATCCTCTCGTCGGTGATGGCGCTCTACTTCATTCCCGCGCTTTACTTGGTCATGGGGGCAAAGGATAAGAAGCCCGAACCCGATCCGATGATCATCGATCCGCGTTAAGGCAAAACGTCAAAAACAAAAGCCAATTAATCGCGCCAACAGTCACGTTCGGACCACATGGGGCGCACGGTGTGAAAGACCCGACCTTGCACTTCGAGTTCAACCGCTCGGAGGGCTTGGTTGGTCAATTTTAAATGGGTTCGATCTTCGGCGGTGAGTCCATCTTCGCGAAAGCGTAAGAAACAGGTGGGGTCGCCGCCGTAAATTTTATCACCGACGACTGGCCAACCGAGCGAACATAAGGAGGCGCGAATCTGGTGGGTGCGCCCTGTGACGAGTTCGGCGCGGAGGAGGGTGGTGTTCGGCCATGGGCCATCGCTGATGCGTTCGAACCATGTTGCCGCGCCGCGGTCTTCGGGAAGGGGTGGGAGATGGGTGGTGAGGCGCGCCCCAACGAGGCGGCGCATGGAGTAGACGGGCGGTTCGTTGCACCGTTGGATCGAACCCGAGGCGCACCAACGCCCTTCTGGAAAACGTCCCCGCACAAGCACATGGTAGACCTTGCGTTTGGGTGCTTTGCCCAAGATGGCGGCCATCTGCGGGTCTTTGGCGATGAGCACGAGCCCGCTGGTCTCGCGGTCTAAACGGGAGATGAGGTGGATGGTGCAACCGGGACGGTAACGTTTGAGCAGGTAGTCAAGGGTGTGGGTGACATAACTGCCACTGCTGTGCACCGGCAAGTCTGCGGGTTTATCAATCACCAGCATGCGGGCGTCTTCGTAGAGCCAGCGCACATCGGTATCGACTGGGGGATCAATGCGCACGGTGCGATTCCCCAGGATCAAGGGTGTCACCTTCGCCTTGCAACGCCAAGACTTCGCCGACGAGATAGAGCGAACCGCAGATGAGCACGGTGCCTTGGTTGTCTTGCGCCCAGGTGGTCGCCGCTTCAATCGCTTCAGCCACCGAGTCCATCGGGATAACCTGCGTCATGCCTGCTTGAGTGGCGGCATGGGCGGTCTCTTGAGGGCTGAGGCTACGTTCGTTGGCACTCGGCACCGTCCACGTAATGGAGGTGATGGCCGTCAATTCGCGTAAGGCTTCTGAAACGGCCTTGTCGCCACAAAAACCGCATACAAGCGCCACGCGACGGCGGATGTGCATCGATTTGAGCGATTCACAAAGGGCTTTGAGGGCATCGGGATTGTGACCGCCATCCAAGAAGGTCGGCGGATCGTTGGAGAGTAACTGGCAACGGCCCTTCCACTCCACGGTTCGCAATGCTTCTGCAAAGGCCTTGGGGGGAATCGGCAAACCGCGTTCGCCCAGACATTCTAAGGCGCAGAGGGCCGTTGCGGCATTAATCGCTTGGTAACTGCCTGCCAAACGCGTTAGCGCCGCTGGGTAGTCGCACGAGGGGGAGGAACACTGTAGCGTCTGGCCATTCACCGTTCGGCGGGAAACCGTGACGCGGATTTCCTCGGCGCTGCGCACAGGGGCCTGTTGGGCCTATGCAATCGCTTCGATGACTTGGCGCGCCTTGGGGTTCATCTGGCCCATCACAACTGGGCACCCGGGCTTAATGATGCCCGCCTTCTCCGCGGCAATGGCTTCAACGGTATCGCCCAAAATCGCGCAATGATCCAAGGCGACGCGGGTAATGACGGTGACCAAGGGTTCTTCAATGACATTCGTGGCGTCCCAACGGCCGCCCATGCCCGTTTCACACACGACAATCTTGCAACCCGCCTCGCGGAAGAGCACCCACGCACACGCGGTGAGCACTTCAAAGAAGGTCGGCTCAAGCCCCGTTTCGGTGCAAACAGCCTCCACCGTATCCAACGCACGCGCCAAAGCATCATCCGAGACTGGTTCGCCATGGATGAGGAAGCGTTCATTCACGTGCACTAAGTGAGGCGACGTGTAACGCGCCACGGGCAATCCCATCGTTCGGAGCGCCGCTTCGCAGATTGCCGCTACGCTACCCTTGCCATTGGTGCCGGCGATATGAATCACGGCGAACTCACGTTCGGGATGGCCCAACGCCGCGCACAACTGTTGCATCGTTTCCAGTCCTGGGCGAATGCCAAAGACACGGCGAGCAGCTAAACGAGTCAGAAAATCTCTCATGGCGCGACCTCCAAAAAGGGAAAAGGGGAGGGAATTACAGATTAAACACGATTCCGGGATAAAGCAAAGCACACCCGCGCAGCGGATGTGCTTATGCTGAACCGTTCCCGGTGCCGCAATTAGTTAGCGAAAGCGGCTTTGGTCTTTGCAGGCGTGCGAAGATAGTCGCGGATCTGAACGGCATTGAGCTTTGCAACAACAGCTTCATCCATGCCAAGAGCGACCAAACGCTTACGCTGAACGGCATCACGACGGCGGCGTTCGCCGGCGGACTTGACCGGGCGCGTCGCCGGCTTCTTATTGAGGGTACGTCCTGTTCCCATGTTAAAACCTCCGAATCTCTGATGCGGTTAAAAGTCACAATAAAATATCATAACCCATTTCAAAAGGCAAGTCTTTTCGCCGATTTTTCACACAGCCTCCCCCTAAAAACCCCCTAAAACCCTTGAAATAACAATCTTCAACGCCCCTCACAAAAAGTCAAAAAAACACCCGCACCACCTCCAAAACCCTCCCAATTGCGTCAAAAAAGGAACCCTTTTGGAGCCTATTTTAACCCCTTCCACACCCCAAAACCCTGCACGGCGGCTTCAAATAAAACCCCGCCTCGGGGGGAAGCAGCGATGGAATAACGCATCATTCATCATTGGATAGGCTTTTCGTTCTCCATTTGTTTGAGGGTCTACTTGGGGCAGAAGCCTTAATCGATCTTCTGATGTCGATCTGCTGGGTTGAATCGGAAGGCGCATTGC
>JAFYMU010000195.1 GCA_017548245.1 Kiritimatiellia bacterium
AATCCAAGTGACGGTCAACAAGATAAAGAGAACGCCGAGTCCCAAGAGGGAGAGACGCCACTTGCGGTTGTGTTGGACATGGAAATAGGCGACGTAGATGAACCAGGTGGCGAGCGACCACTGTTCCTTGGGGTCCCATTGCCAGTAGGCACCCCATGCTTCATTGCCCCAAATGGAACCCAATGCAAGGGCGAGCGAGAGGAAGGCAAAGCCCCATGCCGCATTTTCGCGTGCGGGTTCGCTCTGTTTGGCGCATTCTAACGCGAAAGCACGTGTGAGCAGAACGTAGGCAATCATGTAACCCAAGACGTGCGGCACAAAGAGCGGGCTTTGTAACACGGGAGGCAAGAGGCCTTCTGCGGCGCTAAAGACAAAGGCAAGCGGGAAGGCGACGATGAAGCCGATGGCGGCGTCGAGACGAGAGGTGTCAACGCGGTCGCGCAAGTGGGTCACCCAAGTCATGCAGGTCAGCAAGAGGGGGAGCCACAAGAAGGCTTCGAAGAGATTACGCATCGGCGGATGGTGAACCGCGGTCCAACGTAAGGTAATGGCGGTGATGGCCAAGGGTAAAACGGCAGACCAGAGCCATACGCGGACTTTTTTAGGCAACCATAAGGCGAGGAAGGCGCACAGCACTTGTGCGTTGAGCGTCCAACCGAGTGCATCCGTTTTGAGTATCATACGGTTTTCTCCAAACGTTGGGCTCGCGTGCGTTGGTAGGTGACGCGGATGGCCTGTGCGAAGGCCGCTAAGATTAAGATGCCGTAACCGCAAACAGTGTAGGGCCAACCAGGGTCTTTGCGCAGTGTCAGGATTGTGCTAAAGACGGGTTCGCCGTAGTAGCCGGGATCTTGTTGGTAGGACATCTGGTAGAAGGTCCACCCATTGCGTCTCAACGGTGCGTTAACGGAGAGGGTTTTGACACCTTCTGGGAAGAGGAGGCGGCTGATGTACTGACGCGGCATGCCGTTGTCGTAAGTCGGCACTTCAAAGGAATGCAACGAGATGCGTTCGCCCTCAAGGAGAAATTGACGATATTCAAAGGGCGCATAGGCGTAGTCTGTAAGTGTGACTTGGCCTTCTTTGGTATAGCCTGCTGTGACGCCGCCGCCGATAATGACGAGGGCTGCGCCGCAATGAAAGAGCGTGCTAATCCATTGTTTGCGCAAGAGTGCCGAAAGCGTGGTGACCACTAAACCCGCAAGGAGTGCTAAGAGAATGGTATTGGTCCAAGTCGATTGAAGCCAACGATGGGTTTGGGGAAAGGCAAAGACAATCGCCATTGCGCTTAAAAATAAGAGCAACCAAGTGGCGCACAAACGGCAAAGGCGTGTTGAAAACCAAGGGATTAATCGCATACCCTTTTATTATAGCAAACGCAGTCCCGTTATCTTGCGCGATAAAGGCACTTTTACTGCTTTCAACACATAATTATGCAGGCGTAGATTGAAATTGAAGAAGGGGGATAAAACAAAAAAAGTCAGCCGAATGGCTGACGTCTTTCAAGAGATGGTGGCAAGGGTCGGGATCGAACCGACGACACGCGAATTTTCAGTCCGCTGCTCTACCAACTGAGCTACCTCGCCATAAAAATGGCACCCCCAAGGAGAGTCGAACTCCTCTTACAGGCATGAAAAGCCCGTGTCCTAACCGATAGACGATGGGGGCGTCTGTTAAATGGCTGGCGAGTGGACTGGCTGAATAACGTAACGTTGTTCAAAGCCTCACCAACGCGGTCGCTTTCGCAAAAGAATGGCACCCCCAAGGAGAGTCGAACTCCTCTTACAGGCATGAAAAGCCCGTGTCCTAACCGATAGACGATGGGGGCGTCTAAATGGTGGCAAGGGTCGGGATCGAACCGACGACACGCGAATTTTCAGTCCGCTGCTCTACCAACTGAGCTACCTCGCCAACATGGTGTTGCGAAAACGGGGCGTATTATAGCAAAGCAATTTTTGAAAAAGCAAGTAAAAAATTAAAGAAATTGAAGATTTTTTAGTGAAGCGTTCTCAAAGTGCCTCTACGACGTGCGTTGAGGGGATTTGGAGGAACGCTAACGTGAAGGGAAAATCCCCTAGTTTCGGCGAACTGCGATGCGTTTTAGGGGTGGAAAGGACGTGCAAGTGCCAAAACATAGACCGCTTTTGCCCCTGCTTGACGTAAGAGTGTCGCGCATGCATTACTCGTTGCGCCTGTCGTGACAACGTCGTCAATCAAGAGGATCGTTTTGCCTTCTAAACCCTTGGTGCGTGCAGCACGATAGGCCGCTTTGGCGTTGGCAAGGCGTTCGGAACGGTGCAGGCGCGTTTGCGAAAGCTTGCCGGTGCGAACGCGTTTGAGTGCGCGTGTATTACAAGGAAGGTGGATTTCGCGTGCGAGGGCTTCGGCAAGGAGAGCCGCTTGGTTGTAACCTCGCGCACGGAGTTTGCTCACTTGCATCGGCACAGGAACGAGGAGATCGATAGCAATGCCTGCTTCTGCGATGCGCAATTGGTAGGTGGCCACGAGGTAACGCACAAGGTCCTTGGTCAACCAAATGCCTTTGCGGTATTTAAAGGTTTGGATTAAATCGCGGAAGGCGTTGTCGTAACGCGCCACAATAAAGACGCGCTCAAAGGCGGGTGGTTGTTGGAGGCATTCCGAACAGGTGAAGTCGTGCCCTTCTGGCAACGCCGATTCCGCGCCGCAGCGGATGCAAGAGGGATTGCGATGGAGGGAGAGCCGTTCAAGGCAGTCTTGGCAAATATAACCGTCTTCGCCCGCGGGTTGGTGGCAAAAGGTACAATCGCGTGGGTAGAGCAAGTCAAGGAGACGACTGCTCCAACAGGTCAGCGTATGCCAAGTGGTTAGCAGAAGGTTTGGCATAATTGCACCAGAAGCCCCAAAACTGCACCGCAGAGAATGAGAAGAATGGCACTTAAGTTGAACGTTTGCGCCAAGATAAAAAGGGTGGTCGTAAGGAGGATGGTGGTCGTCTGAATGCCGCCATCAGGGGAGATGAGGGTGTGTTGGAAGAGCGTGATGGCGGCGGCACCAATGAGTCCCACCACGGTGGGGCGCGCACCTTTCAGTGCCGATTGGAAGCTCCAATGGTTTAACACGCGCCCAGCCATCTTGGCAATGAGCAGAATGATGATGAGGGAGGGGAGCACCACCCCTGTTGTGGCGCAGAGGCTACCGAGAAGACCTGCGGTATTCATCCCGCAAAAGGTGGAGATGTTAATGGCAAAGGGGCCCGGCGTGCTCTCTGCAATGCCGACAAACTCAGAGAATTGGTCAAGCGTCATCCAACCGTGGCTATCAATCACTTCGGTTCGGATCAACGGAATCATTGCGTATCCGCCACCAATCGTGAAGAGCCCGATTTTAAAGAAGGTCCAAAAGAGCGTAAGGTAAATCACGGTTGCCCCTCCGAATGGGGGTGAATGCGTGGGATCAGGCCGAACCAGACAAAGCCAAAGAGAAGTGCCGCAACAATGAGATAAAGCGCGCTAATGGGGGTAAAGATGGCGAGCGCCGCAGTCAGGATGAGGAGCGCGAGATTGAGCGGCGTGCGGTTGAGTTTTTTACCCATTTTGAGGCACGCGCGAAAGATCAGCACAATGGCCGCCAAACGGATTCCATTGAGTGCCGCCGCAACCCAAACGTTGTCGCGCAAGGTCAAATAGCACGTGCTAATGAGCACAATGATGAGCCACGCAGGAAAGACGAGCGCAAAGACCGCAACCAAGCTTCCCCAAATTCCCGCAAGGCGATAACCAATAAAGGTGGCCGTGTTAACGGCAATGGGGCCAGGCGTGCTTTCGCCAATCGTAATCAAGTTGAGCAATTCTTCGGAACTCAACCACTTGTACTTTTGGACGATGGTCTCTTCCATCAATGCCACAATCGCGTAGCCACCGCCAAAGGTGAGTGCGCCAAATTTACCAAAGACGAGGGCAAGTAAGAACAAGGTGCGGAGAAGCGTGGGCTTCTCCGCAGGGCTTGTTGTATTGGATGTTGTCATCGTGTGCTTCACAGATGATTAGAACCCAGCATCGAGTTGCTGCTTGAGCGCAACCAAGTCGGTATCTGCAGGCGCTGCGCCCGACTTCACGGCCGCTTCAGCCACCGCGTAGGAGACCACGCTGTAAAGGCGACGGTCAAAGGCCTTCGGAATGATGTACTGCGTGCCGAATTCAAGCTTTTCGGTCGGATAGAGTGCCTGAATATCTGCAGGAACGGGTTCGCGGGCCAACATCGCCAAGGCCATCGAAGCCGCCACCTTCATTTCGGTGTTGATCGTGCGAGCGCGCACATCCAATGCACCACGGAAGAGGAAGGGGAAGCCGAGCACGTTGTTGATCTGGTTCGGATAGTCCGAACGGCCCGTGGCCATGATGTAAGGCTTATCGCCCATGGCCGCGGCAACAACCGCAGGTTCGATTTCCGGATCAGGGTTGGCCATTGCAAAGATGGCAGGGAACTCAGCCATCGTGCAAACATCTTCGCCAGAGAGCACATTTGCAGCCGAAACACCGATGAAGACATGCGCGCCAGCGAGTGCGTCCTTCAAGGTCTGCTTTTCGGTTTCCACCGCGTGACGACGCTTGTGCGAGGTCAAATCCTGACGATCCGCGCGAATGATACCCTTCGAGTCGCACATCGTCAAATCCTGAACGCCCGCCGCCTTGCACATATCGGCAATACGAATACCTGCAGCGCCAGCGCCATTCACCACCACCTTCAATTCGCTCAATGCACGCTTGCTGATGTGAGCATAGTTAATCACACCTGCCACCGTAATCACTGCCGTGCCCCACTGGTCATCATGGAACACCGGGATGTCCAATTCGGCATCCAACGTATCTTCAATTTCAAAGCAAGCAGGTGCTGCGATATCTTCCAAATTGATACCACCATACATCGGGGCCAACGCACGCACGGCCTCAATTACGCGCTTCGGATCGGTCTTACCCGTGTCCTTGCCATCCATACGGCAATGACCCACCGGCACCGGCCAAGCATCCACATTCGCAAAGGTCTTGAAGAGCGCGGCCTTACCTTCCATCACAGGAATCGACGCTGCGGCACCCAAATCGCCCAAACCCAAAATGGCCGTACCATCCGAAACCACCGCCACGAGATTCTTCTTGCTCGTCAAATTGTAAACGGTTTCAGGCTTCGCTGCGATTTCCTTAACCGCCTGAGCCACACCAGGCGTGTAAGCCAAGCACAAATCCTTCTGCGTTGCCAACGGCTTCGAGAGCGCCACGCGCACCTTACCACCATCATGAAATTCGAAAACTTCTTCCTTCGTAATTTGAATCGCCATAATAAGAAACCTCTTTAATTAAGTAAAGCGTGAAGTTCAGCTCAAAATCGCCCTCTAGTATACCACACTCCTAATAATTAAGGAAACGCCCCCACGCAGAAATGTTCCTTTCGCGGTGGTAGGGCCACACCCAAAGTCGCCTGACGGCGAAAGCACTGCCAGTGTGGGTGCTTCACTATTTACCGCAAAGACACTAAGGGAAGCGCGGCTCATTCCGTCCGAGACAGACTGACCGCGCTTCTTGCGAAGCAGGTGTGAACCGCTAACCTTCAACAGCTAACCGCTAACCTTGAACTCGGAACTGCAAGGGAGCGGAGCGACCGAACTAGGAACGGGCAACTGCGGCTTTGCCGCTCCACGAGGCTGCACCAGTAAGAATTACACGTTTCACGCGTTCTGAATTTGTGGCGCCTGCATTAAGAACCAACCCTAATGGGACATCAAGAAGATGCATGTACGACAAGAGTTGCATCTTATGTTCGGAGCGAATGGCTCCTTCAATGGCCTTGAGTTCAACGACAAGACAGTCGTCAACCAAGAGATCAACACGCAGTTTCTCAGGAAAGGATATCCCTTTGTATTTTACAGGAACGACAAGCTCGGTTTTGACGCGGTGCCCTCGCAACTCAAGTTCGTGTCGTAAACATGTTTCATAGATTGATTCTAAAAGACCCGCACCTAACGTGCGCAATACTTCAATGAATGCATCAACGACATCTTGAGAGAGTTGTTCTGCTTTATCATACAACGGATGCATAGGCGACCTCCTTATGATACTATTTTAACATAGGATTTCTACGAAGAATCAGAAAGAAGCGCGGTAAATCTGTCTCGGACGGATTTAGCCGCGCTTCCCTTTGCGTC
>JAFYMU010000196.1 GCA_017548245.1 Kiritimatiellia bacterium
CAGGGGCTCTACCGTCCGCTCATTGACTTTGTCCCCGTGGAAGACCGCTTTGAGGCGCTCGGGGCACAGTTCACTCTCTTGCCTGTCGTCCATGGTAAGGCGGAGACCAATGGGTTGCGCATCGATTTCCAAGGCCACTCCTTAGCCTATCTACCCGATGTGCATGCAATTCCTGAGCGAACCTTAGAGTTGTTGCAAGGGGTAGAGGTGTTGATTCTCAACCTGTTGCGTGAACGCCCGCATCCAACGCATCTGACGTTGGAACAGTCCGTGGCCTATGCCCAACAGATTGGGGCGCGCCAAACGTGGTTCACCCATCTCTCGCATGATTTGCTTCACGCCACGCTCAAAACGCTATTGCCCGAGGGAATGGCGCCAGCCTATGATGGTTTAACGTTAACCTTGGCCTAAAAGAAAAGCCGCTCGTTGGAGCGGCTTTTTTTGTTTAGCGTGTGCCAAAGAAGCGTTGGTACTGCGACGCCCAGTAGGAGATAATAAGGTCGGCTCCCGAACGCACAATGCCCATGGTGCTTTCGCGAACGAGTTCGTCCAAATCGCCCCAACCGCGTTCGGCCGTTGCGATGAGCATCGAATACTCGCCACTAACGTTGTAGGCGGCCACGGGTAGCAAGGTCTGTTCGCGCACCTTCTGAATCATATCCAAATAGAAGAGGGCGGGCTTTACCATCAAAATATCAGCCCCTTCGGTTTCATCCAACACCGATTCCATCAACGCATTGCGCGCATTGGCGTAGGAGGCTTGGTAGCCCTTGCGGTCGGAGGGCATCCCCGGACGCAACTGCGGTGCACTGCCTTCGGCATCGCGGAAGGGACCATAACACGCCGAGGCGAACTTCGTAGAGTAGGCCATGAGAAGCGTATGGTGGAACTCATTTTCTGCGAGTGCCGAACGGATGGCAGCGACTTGCCCATCCATCATTGCCGAGGGGGCCACAATATCCGCGCCTGCTGCCGCATGGGAGAGCGCGGTGCGAGCCAAACATTCGCACGCCAAATCGTTGTCAAGCGAACCGTCCGAACGCAAGGGTGCGCAGTGGCCGTGATCGGTGTAGGCGCAGAGGCAGACATCGCTGATGACCGTTAACTGGGGGAACTCGCGCTTAATGAGGCGAATGGCTTGTTGAACCGCACCGTGGTCGCACCACGCCTGCGAACCACCATTGTCTTTGGGCTGGTCGGTTTGGCCAAAGAGGAGGATGGAACCAATCCCTTGCTTCACCACCGCTTCCACCGCAGGGAGCAGTTGGTCGGGGGAATAACGGAATTGCCCGGGCATCGAGGCAATCTCTTCCTTAATCTGTTGACCTGGCACAACGAAGGTCGGCCAACACCATTTGGCAGGCGAGGGGATTTCGAGATCAAACATCGCACGAATGCCAGCGGTGCGACGTAAACGGTTGAGGCGAAGATTCGGAAATGTGCTCATAACACACCCAATTATAGCACGACTCTTTGCATTTTGCTGAAATTTGCGCTAAACTATAATCTATGAAATCGATTAATACACTCATAATGACCCTCTTTGTGGGCCTCTTTGCCTCCGTTGCAACCGCACGAATTGAAGGCTCAAACGCCTCTTATGCTGCTCGAGGTATTCAGACGCAAGGTATTTACTATCGTGATAGTTCCTTTGACCAGGTGTTGATTGGTGCTAAGGTGGAGCTCAACTTCACCTCTGCGATGCCCTTTTGGCGCATTGGGATTCAGCTTTCAGAGGACACCGATCCCTCAATGTTGAGTAATTTTAAACTGTATAAAACATCGGTTAACTACTTTGCACCTGCGCGCGCAACAGAATTAACGGGTGGAACGCTCTCCGTCAATGGGCGTGATATCTTTTTCGATTTGTGGAATAGTGGCTCTGGTCCGCATCCGAATGTGATGAACGGTGACCACATCTGGGTGACGGCCCGAGTGGCGAATAATGCCGACCCTGGCGTTGAGGTGGACGCAAAGATTACGGCTGTCCACATCAATGGTTTTGTCTGTGGCGTAGAGAATGAAGACCCAGTGGGCGCCGGTATGACCTACGAATTCCGTCGTCACGTGGTGCCGTATTATCGTATGGCTCGTGTTGGCAACTGGAATGACGCTTACTATGATGTAATCTCGGAAGTCATCTTCTTCTATATGGGTGTGAGTGGTAATGGCTCGATGTATTACGGTTGGGAAATGGGCCAATATGATGAAACCTCCTTTAGAAACGCCTTGGAACGTCTGCGTGATGGCCGTGGTGATCGTCCCGTGCGTATTCTCTTAGGCCTTGCCCACTGCGCAGAGGGGCTTTCGCAGGCAACGCAAAATGCAGAGTCGCGTGCAAGATTAGTGGATCAGATTATTCATTACGTTGAGTTATTTGGCTTTGATGGCGTGGATATTGACTGGGAATATCCGTGGTCTGCGGCTGATTGGCGTGGCTTTGAAAAGCTCGTCGCCGAATTGAAGCCACGCTTGTTCGCCTTGGGTGGTGGCAAGATGGTCTCCTCGGCAATGTCCAACTACAAGTTGCCTGAAGCCGTGAACACCTATGGTTTGTCTGAGGTGGAATTGAAGGGGTTACATCAGCAGTTGGACTTCTTCAATACGATGACCTATGATAACGGCACCATGGATGGTCACTCTCCAATGTGGATGCACAATAATAGCAAGAATATTTGTGCAGAGAATGCTGGTTTGCCACCTGTAAAGTCCTGTATTGGTGTGCCGTTCTATGTGAACGAACACGATCCGAACTTGAGTGAATGGAATAACCTGACCTGGTTGCAGATGGGGTACGATTGGATTTACTACACCTTCCCGCAGTATATGGATTCAACCGATACCTTCTGGCACAATGGTTACATGTATTCCTACAACTCCATTAAGACGATTCGCGAGAAGGGTGCCGACTTGCGCGCGGGTGGTTACGGCGTGATGATTTGGGGCTACGAATGCGATATCTCGTATGATAATCCCAAATCGTTGGCACGTGCCCTTGCTTCAACGATTCGCCCGTTGGATAGTGTGGACAATCCCGAGGTGAAGGATGCGTTGGACTGGGCTCACATGAGTACAGGTGACTATATCTTGACGGCGGATTTGACCTTGACGGCTGATGATTTTCGTCCGTTGAGCTTCACAGGAACCATTGATGGTCAAGGGCATACGATTACGCTCAAGGGTGGTGGTGCCGCAATCTCGGGTGGGATGAGTGGCGTGATTAAGAATTTAACCGTTGTGGTAGAGGGTGCACTCTCGGCAACAGGTGCGGTGACCGATACGGTGACGCTGAATGGTTGCGTTGAGAATGTAACGGTAATCGTTAAGGAAGGCGCCTCTATCACAGGTGTGAATTCGGTTGGTGCGGTCGTAGGTGAGGTCTATGCAAATAATGCAGAGCGCACGGCATCGGTTAAGCATTGCACCGCAGTGATTGAAGGGACGCTGAGAGCAACGGGCAATGGTCGCGTTGGCGGCGTCGTGGGTAACTTGAACCAAGAAGGCGAATCGGAGGTGGTTCGTATTTTGAACTGCCGTGCCGAGTTGTGCCCAACCGCGGTGTTGCACGCGCCGGATACGAACTTCCCTGGCGTGGGTGGCCTTGTCGGCAACTGTAACAAGGGTTATGAACTCTTTGCGAAGAATAGCGTTGTGCTTTACAAGGGTGCCACATTGAGTGCCGCAACGCGAGTAGGGGCTCTTGCTGGTGGTAGTACCTATGGTACGATGTCGGGCTATCTCAATAACTGGGTGATTATGGAAACCTCCGACACGCAGTATGCGACCAACTACACGAGCCAAGTCTTAGACTTCACGATTGGCGAACCCGATCGCAAGACAAAGACGGCGATGGTGGAGTATCGCGATCGCGAAACGGGCGTGAGTTTCCGTATTCGTCGTGAGGTGATTTTCTCCGCATCGGGCTTCTCCTTCCGCTTGCGTTAAGGTAACCTTTTGACTCAAAGCACGGTTTTGACTAAGAAAAGTGTCAAAATCGTGCTTTTTTTAGTGCGCATGACGCTTTTCTCCTTGCGGTAGGTGCGTAGATAGGGTAGAATATCAATGAAGTTTGGAATTGTCCCCTTTGAGGATGTGTAATGAAGATTGTTTGTGATACCAATATGCCCCTTGGGCGAACCCTTTTTGGAACCCTTGGCACCGTGACGCTCGTGGATGGCTCGCGTTTGACGCCTGAGCAGGTCAAAGATGCCGATGTATTGATGTTGCGTGATACGCGCATTGATGGTGCATTGCTGGAAGGCTCATCGGTTCGCTTCGTGGGAACCGCAGTCACGGGCACGGACCATGTCGATATCGCGTGGTTGAATCGCCAGGGTGTGCGTTGGGTCAATGCCCCGCGTGCCAATGGTGAGAGCGTGGCAGACTACTGCATTGCCGCCCTTTTGGAATATGCCCACTCGCGCCATCGTCAATTGGAAGGCGCCACCGTGGCATTGATTGGCGTCGGCTGGATTGGTTCGATGGTCAAAACGCGTTGCGAAGGCATCGGGATGCGCGTCCTCTGTTGCGACCCGCCGCGCCAACGCAATGCCTACGACTTGGAAGCGCAGAGCTTTTTGCCGTTGAACGAAGTCTTGGCTCAGGCGGACTATATCATTCCGTTAGTCCCCTTGACGAAGGAAGGCGCGTACGCCACCCATCACATGATCAACGCAGAAACCTTGGCTCAGGCCAAGTATGGTGCCGTCCTTATCAACATGGCTCGCGGTGCGGTGTGCGATACCGCAGCCCTTTGCGTCGCATTGCGCGAGGGATTGTTAAGCGATGCCATCATTGACGTGTGGGAGGGCGAACCCGATTTCTCGCCTGAATTAGCCGATTTGACCTTCTTGGCAACGCCCCACTTGGCTGGCCACTCCTACGAAGGTAAGGTCAATGGCACCAGTGCCGTCTACCACGCCCTTTGCACCTACTTGGGCCGTTCGCCCTCCATCGAACCCATTCTGCCGCCACCGATTCATC
>JAFYMU010000197.1 GCA_017548245.1 Kiritimatiellia bacterium
CAACCATCTTTTCGCCGGGCTTGTCGGAACGGTAGAAGGTACCGGTCAAGGTGGCGTTGAGGGTCTTCTTAGGTGCTGCGGCAGCGGCGGGAGCGGCTTCTGCTGCGGGAGCGGCGGCTTCCGTGGTCGGCACGGTTGCCAATGCAGCGGCGTCCACCTTGATGCCACCACCGAGCGAACCGAAGAGGGCGACGAACTGCTTACCGATCACGGCAAACTTAGCGTCGTCAGCGCTCAAAGGTGCAGGGGCAGGAGCGGCCTTCGCTTCTTCAGCCTTTGCCGTTGCCTTTGCGATGGTCATTTCGGAGTCAGCAGGAACCGGGTCACGTTCGCCTTCGGGCTTAGCACGCCACTTGAAGTAGTCAAGGGCCACAGCCGGGAACATGCAGTAGGAGAGGATGTCTTCTTCCGTCTGGATCAACTTCGGATCGAGTTCCTTAGCAGCCTGAGGCAAGCCGGGTTCCAAGAGGTCTGCGGGACGGCAGGTGATCTTCTTTTCGCCAGCGAGGATCTTCTTTTCGAGGGCCTTGTCCACGGGAGCGGGGCTGCGACCGTAGTAACCCTTGACGTACTGCTTGGTTTCGTTGGAGACCATGCTGTAGCGTTCGCCGCTGAGGACGTTGAGCACTGCCTGCACGCCCATGATCTGGGAGGTCGGGGTGACCAACGGAGGATAACCCATGTCCTTACGCACGCGAGGAAGTTCTTCGAGCACTTCGGGGAGGCGATCCAAAGCATCCTGCTGAGCCAACTGGCTGCGGGTGTTGGAGATCATGCCGCCAGGGATGTGGTGCAAGAGCACCTGCACGTCCACGGCTTCTGCGTCAGCATTGGCCTGGAGGGCGCGTTCGGGCTTGAGAGCCTTGAAGTAGTCATCGATTTCGGTGATGCGGTCGGTCTTGATGCCGGTTTCGTAACCGAGACCTTCGAAGATGGCGTGCATCGTGCCGTGTGCGGGCTGCGAGGAGAAGCCAGAGAGCGTTGCCACTGCGCAGTCGATTGCGCCAGCGCCAGCTTCAACAGCGGCCATGTACATAGCAGGAGCCATGCCGGAGGTCATGTGCGAGTGCACTTCGATCGGCAAGTCAGGCAATGCCTTCTTCAAACCGGTCACCAATTCGCGAGCGGCGGAAGGCGTCAAGATGCCAGCCATATCCTTAATGGCGATCGAGTCAATACCGAGATCCACCTGTTCCTTGGCGAACTTCACATAGTTAGCCACGGTGTGCACGGGGGAGAAGGTGTAGCAGATGGTACCCTGAGCGTGACCACCATACTTCTTCACAGCCTTGATGGCGGCTTCGAGGTTACGCACGTCGTTGAGTGCGTCGAAGCAACGGAAGATGTCCATGCCGTTTTCGCACATCTTGGCAACGCAACGTTCCAACACGTCATCCGGGTAGTGCTTGTAGCCCAAGCAGTTCTGGCCGCGCAACAACATCTGGAGCGGGGTCTTCTTACAAACTGCCTTAATCTGGCGGAGACGTTCCCACGGATCTTCGCGGAGGAAGCGCATGCAAACGTCAAACGTTGCACCACCCCAGCATTCAAGTGCATAGAATCCGGCATCATCGACGGCTTCAAGAATGCCAAGGATGTCCTTGGTGCGCATACGTGTCGCCCACAAAGACTGGTGGGCATCGCGTAACGTCGTGTCGACGAAACGAACGGTCTTCTTCTCGGTCTTGGCCATATACAGTATCCTTTCGGCTAAATTGCAGTTTTGGCACAACGAAGTTTAAATCATCCTTATTATCCCACTTTCAACCCCTAGAAGTCAATAATTTTCCGCTAAGGTTACAATAAAACAAGGGGATAAAGGGTAAAAAAGAGCCCTTTTTGAGGGCTTTGGGGGTGCAGTGGCGGTCTTTATAATTATAAGGTAGGAACAAAACGCGCACGTGAACCCCATGTTGAGGGGCGGCTAAAACCGCAGATGGGACGTCACGAATGGGCACTGGAATCGTTTGATTGAGCCCTTTCCCAATGGTATTGAGCTGCTGTCATGAGATCGCGGATGGCTTGGTAGGGGGTGGGCGATTGGCAAACCGCGCGGACAACGGCGAGATTTTTGGCTCCTGCTCCGATCACCGCTCCCAACCGCGTGGCATCAATGCCACCAATCGCTACCGCTGGGCAGGGGGCTTCGGCTAACATGGCGCGGAGGGTGGTGAGCCCAAGGGTTGGATCGGGAATGGCTTTGGTTGGGGTTGGGTAGACGGGCCCCACGCCGATGTAGTCGGGCGCTTGCGAACGTGCTTGGCGCACTTGCTCGAGGTTGTGCGTCGAAAGCCCGAAGTGCGAGAGGGTGGGGTAACGTTCGCGCGCCGCCGCGAGGGGCATATCGTCTTGCCCAAGGTGAACGCCATCGGCCTCAACGAGTGCCGCCACTTCGGGGTCGTCGTTGAGGATAAAGGTGGTCTTTGAACCTTGGGTGATGCGGCGAACGAGGCGGGCGGTGCGAATCAGTTCCTCGCGCGAGACCTCTTTCATGCGGAGTTGTAAAATGGGAACTTCTGCACGAACGGCGGCTTCGGCACACTTCGCATAGCCCACCACGGGTTGCGTCATCACGAGATAAAAGCCGAAATCAGTCATGGCTCAAATCGGCGCTAATGAGTTGGGCAATCTTGCGACCGCTCTTAAACATGCCACCAAAGATGGGCCCCATTCGGAAGCCGCCTTGCACATTATTGGCCGCCATTCCCGAGGCGTAGAGGCCAGGGTAGAGGCGTTTGGTGTTTTCCACGGTGGTGCGTTCGCCATCTTCCATCCACATGGGCTTTTCACCCAAGATGCCACCCGTTGGCGAATCAATGGTGACGCCTGCTTTGTTGACGGCCTTTTGAACGATTTCGCTGGGGTGACCAGTGCCATCTACAAGGGCGCGGCACATGATGACAATCGGGTCAACATGCATCCCAAGTCGGGCGACAGGATTCCAATTGATCACCACGCCGCAAACGCGTCCGTCGTGGATGGCGATGTCTTCCACGGTGACGGCGTTGAAGATGACGGCACCCGCCTTACGTGCTCCGAAGATGAGGCCGGAGGCCATCTCAATGGCATCAACGGTTTGGTATTGGTTGTCAAAGGGAACCGTTGTGATGTTGAATTCGTGCAAGATGGCTGCGGCATCATTTTGCACCACGACCTCATTCATGAGCATGCCGCCGCCCCACGTTCCGCCACCAGGGGCTAATTTGGATTCAAAAACCGCGACGTTGTAGCCCGCCAAGGCCAAATCGTGTGCCGCGACAAGACCCGAAGGGCCCGCGCCAACAATGGCAACGTCCACCGATAAATGGCGCTCTAACTTGTTGAAAAAGCGCCGCACAATTGCGCCAGAGATGGTCTCTTCCATGACTTTCATTTTTGTTTCTCCATGAGGTGTTGAATACGATGCGAGGTGCGAACCGCACAAAAGGCTTTGCCGCACATTGAACAATGGTCGTCGGTATGCGTTCCGTCTACGCAAGAACGGGTTTGTAGCCAACGTTGCTTTGCGTGTTGCGGATCGAGTGCAAGGCCAAATTGCCGTTCCCAGTCAAAAGCAGCCCGCGCCTCGGCCATCGCATCATCGCGTTGTTGTGCTCCAGGATGATGGCGGGCAACATCTGCCGCATGGGCCGCAATACGATAGGCGATACACCCTTGGCGAACCTCATTCAGGTCGGGGAGTCCAAGATGTTCGGCCGGGGTGACATAACAGAGGAGCGAAGCGCCATAGGTTGCGGCGGCGGTTGCTCCAATGGCACTCACAAGGTGGTCATAACCTGGTGCAATATCGGTGACAACTGGCCCTAAAACGTAGAACGGGGCGCCCTTGCAAACGCGTTGTTCGCGTTCCATATTCATTTGGATTTGGTCAAAGGGAAGATGCCCCGGGCCTTCCACCATGACCTGCACGCCGCGGCGACGGCAACGTTCAACAAGGTCGCCCAAAACATCAAGTTCGGCGAATTGTGCCGCATCGGAGGCATCGGCGAGGCACCCCGGGCGCATCCCATCGCCAAGGGAAACCGTAACGTCGTGTTCGGCCAAAATCTCAAGCACCTCATCCCAATGGGTGTAAAGCGGGTTTTCGGTTTGGTTTGCCATCATCCATTCGGCCATAATCGAACCCCCTCGGCTCACAATCCCCATCTTGCGATTCATGGCGAGTGGGATATGGCGCAAAAGGAGGCCCGCATGAAGCGTCATGAAATCGACGCCTTGTTCGGCTTGCGCTCGGATGATTTCAAGGAGAAATTGAGGTTGGAGGAGGGGAATGTCGTCGTTGAGTCGCGAGATGGCTTCGTAGACGGGAACCGTTCCGAGCGGTCGCGTGGAAGCTTCAAGCATCCTTTGGCGAATGGCATAAACGTCATCGCCCGTGGAGAGGTCCATAACGAAATCGGCGCCAGCCTCAAGCGCAACGGCAAGCTTGGCGAGTTCATCGTTCTGATTAGAGCGAACCGGACTGCGGCCAAGGTTAGCATTGATTTTCGTTGAAAAGAGACGCCCAACCCCGACAGGATGGCAATGCGCATGGTGGTGATTGAGTGGGATAACGGCGGAGCCTTCCGCCACGGCTGCACGAACGGTTTCGAGCGGAACCTGTTCTGCTTGGGCGACAACACACATCGCCTCGGTAATAATGCCCTTGCGAGCAGACTCCATCTGAGTCATACACTTTTTTCCTCCGCAGGAATTATCCTGTTCAGGTTAGCGGGTCTAATCTCAGCATCCAAGCACCGTGCCTGGTAGCACCCCGAAAGTAATTTCACTATAGCACAGCAAAAATCCCAAAGTCAATAGGGCTAATTTTTTTAATTCGAGCAGCCCTTTTCCCTTGCCACTGAAGGTTCTTTTACCAACGTTTTCCCTTACGCAGAAAGACCACCTTTTCCCCTTTTTATACCCCCAAAAGCCCCATCTGAAAATTTTTCTTGCGCGACCCGATAAACCGTTCATTTACCCGCTTTTGCTCAAGCTTCTTAATTTCAAATAAGACGTTTACTGTCAATAACTTATGGTGAAAACTGGCCTTGCTCAACGCCGCTACAGCGGCTTCCTCGCGTTAAAAAGTGTCTTTGCGACCCTCCGTGAGACGGCCTTTTTGGGCAACATAAGTGATGTTGTGA
>JAFYMU010000198.1 GCA_017548245.1 Kiritimatiellia bacterium
ACCTGCGGAAAGGTGGCGGTGTTATGGGCCACCATCCAAGCACCAAGGGCGATGTACATCAAGGAATAGCCTTCGAGGAGCATCTGGGTGCCCGCAAAGAGTGGCGCGTAAAGGACGTAGACCTTTTCGAAGGAACGGCGGAAGCGTTCGTTCACCTTGCGAAAGGCCGAACGTTCTTGTTCTTCATGGGTAAAACTCTTAATCTCGCGAATGCCCTGAACGACATTCTCCACGTGAGCGGCGAGGGTGGAGACTTCGCGACGGTTTTCGCGCCACGTGCGGTGGATGCGACGTTGGAAGGCACCGGCGAAGACCATGACAAAGGGAACGGGAATCAAGGTGAAGAGTGCGAGTTGCGGGTTGATCCAAAACATTACCGCAAAGGCGCCGACAAGCGTCAAGGTCGACTCCGTCAAATCTTCCAAGAGGTGGTGCGCCGTTTCGCCGACCAACATCAAGTCGGAGGTAATGCGGCTCAAAACCTCGCCCGTCTTGGTTCGGTCAAAGAAGGAAAAGGGGAGTTTTTGGATGTGGTCAAAGAAGGCCGTGCGCATGGTTGCTTCCACGCGGATGCCCAACCAGTGGCCAAAGAGAATGTAACACCATTCCAAGCCCGCTGCGCAAAGGGTCATGAGGGTAAAGGCAAGAGCCGCCCATGCCGTTGCACGCAAGTTGCCTTCGGGCAAGTAGGTGGTAAAGACGCGGAGTGCCGTCACGGGAATGGCAATCTGAAGTCCTGCGTAGAGCAGAATGGCCAGCAAGTCCAACGAGAGCAAGAGCCGTTGTTCGTGATAGTAGCCGCACAACGTTTTGAGTCCAACGAGGAGATTTTTGAACTTATTCATCGTCTTCTGTTTGAAAAGTGAAACGCGCAGCAAAAGGTGCTGCGCGACGGAGGGGGTTGGGGCGATGGATTAACGGAACGATTGGAGTTCATCCAAGAGGTTCTTGGCTAACTTTCGCGAGAGTCGCGGCATCACATCGGTCACTGCCGTCTGGAATTGATTACGTGTGAGCATGACATCGGTTGCATGAATGGCTTTGCCATCAATGTAGGTTTCGCCCGTCTGTGCATCGTAGAGATAGATTTTGGCGCGCAAGGTCAGGTAATATTCGGTCGGCACGATGACGTTGTTGCGGTCATAACGAACCGAGTCCGACTGGCAACCCGTAATCACGACCTGCAAACGCAAACGTGCCGTGTCCAATTCTTCTGGCGCAAAGGTGCCATCTTCAATGAGCGCGTCGATGAATTGTTGCGTAGCCACGGCACCAACCATCGGGTAGCGCGTTTGGTTTTCAAAGGCTGGGACATGGATGGTGCGGAACTCGGTGGGAACGGCAGAGCCGCGTTGATAACCCGCGCAACCGCTAAGACCAACGAGCAGGATGCAAGCCACAAGAGAGGAGAAGAAGGATTTCATGGGGAGCCTTTATTGTTGAGGGGTAGAAAGAGAGAGGGAGAGTTCTGCTAAACGTTTGCGAACACGTTCAGCTTGAGGCGCATCGGGGAACATTCGCAAAAAGGCGCGATAGGCCTCTGCAGCGGCTTCCGCCGAGTAAGCCTCGGGATTGTCATAGAAGGCCGCCTTTTCGTAAGAACGATTCCGGCGCATGAGGTAAACCTCTTGTTGCCACTGCTTAAACTGGTCGGCCAAAGGGTGGGTCGGATAGAAGGTACGCGCACCTGCGAGCAATTGTTCGATGTGCAACAAACGTCCCGTGTCATTGGCCCACTTGTCGGCCAATTTGCGGCACGCCATGCAGTAGGTCTTGACCACATCTTCCAAGTTCTCGGAGGTCGGCCAGTCAATCACAATACGATCGCACACCGTAATGGCGCTATCGTACTCTTCGCTGCGCATGTAGAGGTCGGCAATCTTCAACAACAATTCAGGAACACGCGGCCAACGTGGTGCAAAGTGAATGATGCGTTCGTAATTCGCGCGCAAGGCACTGCTGGAGTTGCGACGGAAGGTGCGGGACAAATCTTGGTTCGTGAGGTAGTCGGCCTGTGCAACGGCATCGCGCAAGACGGGTTCGAGTTCGAAACGACCTGCGAAGTGGGCCAAGAGGTAGATATCGGCATCGTAAGCGGCCTGTGCGTTGCCATGGGCCGAATTGAGACGGGCAATTGCCAACTGTGCCAGCAAGGCTTCCTGCGTAGCGTGCCATTCGTGGACCAAATCATCGTAGGCATCAATTGCCTTTTCCCACTTGCCACTCATTTCAAGACGGGCGGCATAGGCCAATTGATCCTCTGCAGATTCCATCTTGGGATTATTCCAGAACCAAGAGGGCTCCTTCAGTTCAATCGACAACGGGTCATCAATAAACTGTAATTCAGCAGGCGTTTTGCCCATACGCGAATAGTCTTGGTACTGTGCTGTCGCGAGTGATGCCGACAACACCAAGAGGAGTAACGAAAATAACTTTACATTCATACCTATAATTATAGCGAATTTTCAAATGATTGTAAAAGAGGGCTCCTGAGAAAGGTGGGCGCATCCGGTTAGACGCGGATGAAGACATCGCGAACGTGGTCCATAAAGTGTTCGCGAAGGGCAGGCAAATCTTTGCCGGCGCGTTGCAACGCCCACAGCGCAAAATCCAGTTTATCACGGAAGTTGTAGATCTTACGTAAGCCAGGATCAAAGGTGTCAAAGTTTACCTGATCGCTATGGTAGGCCCAAAGCATGGCTTCAATCTTGCGTTCAAAACCGTTGAAGAAGGCCGATGCGCATTCATTGAGGGTGCAGGTCTCTGCGTGTTGACGCCAGAAGGTGCCCATGGCGATTGCGTATTTGCGGAGGTAGAATTTGTGCACGTCGCGCAGGTTGGTGCT
>JAFYMU010000199.1 GCA_017548245.1 Kiritimatiellia bacterium
ACTGGATTGGTTCCGCCAGGCCGAACGAATGTTGCCGGAAGGCTCTGAAAAACGCAAGGATGCCAGCAATCAGGTTCGCCGTTTGGAGGCCTATCTCACCTCGCTCAAACAGTTGCCAGCCCTTTCTGGCAATGCCGCCACCTGCGCCAACTTCCTCAAAGAAATGCAGAATGAGATCAAGCGCAAGAACTTTAAGTCCGCGGAATCTTTGGCACGCAAGGCAATGACGGCCGACCCGTCGAGTTATGAAGCGGCACTTGAATTGGCCCGTATCTGCAAGAAGAACAAGCGCAACTCGGAGTCGTTGAAGGCTTACGACACCGCAATTGCCTTGCGTCCGAATGCCACGGAACCGCGTTATGAGGCCGCCCAGATTGCCTTTGACACCAAACAGTACAAGGCCGCAGCCGATTATCTGCGCCCTGCTTTGGTGGCCAACCCCAAGAGCCGTGCCCAAGCCGATTTGATGGGCCGCATCCACTTCTATCAACGCCAGAAGGTGAATGCGAAGATTTGGTACGAACGTGCCTTGCGTTTAACGCCCAAGGCAGATGAAAAGTATCGTTCGTGGGTGCAACAGTTGCCTGAGGCCTAATCAATGATTGGTATTTCTAAACTTTACATGGGTCAGGCAGAAGCGTCTGACCCCCTTCGTTACGGACGGCGTAGCGCCGATTTGCCGAGCCACCTCTTACAGTTTTCCAAGGACAAGAAGCCCATTGTCGTCTGGAACATCACCCAGCGTTGCAATCTCAAGTGTCGCCATTGCTACGCCGCAGGTGAAGCCGATGTCTCGAAGGAGTTGACGCACGAAGAGGCGTTGCGCGCCATTGATGGCTTTGCCGCCTTCGGGTGTCCCGTGTTGCTCTTCTCGGGTGGCGAACCCTTCATTCGCGAAGACATTCTCGAACTCGCCTCCGTTGCTCGTCAAAAGGGGTTGCGCGTGGTCTTCTCGACCAACGGTACCTGCATTACCCCTGAGATTGCAAAGCGCATTGCTGAAATCGGTGTCAGCTATGTGGGCATTAGCATTGACGGTGTACAGGCCACGCATGACGCCTTCCGTGGCGTCCCCGGCGCCTATGCACGTTCGCTCAACGCCATCCGCTATTGCCGCGAAGCTGGTGTGAAGGTGGGCCTCCGCGTCACCCTTACTCGTGCCAATGTGCGCGAAATCCCCGCCATTTTCCAATTGATGCGTGACGAACGTATTCCGCGCATCTGCCTTTACCACCTCGTTTACACGGGACGTGGCTCCGAGATTCGTTCGGAAGACTTGACCCACGAAGAGAGCCGTGCCGCAGTAGATTGCATCATCAACGAGACACGCCGATCCTTTGAAATGGGCCACCCTTTGGAAGTGCTCACGGTTGACAACCACTGCGACGCCCCCTACCTCTGGATGCGGATGTGTCAAGAAGGCAAGCCCAACACGGACGATGTCTTGCGTTTGTTGCGGATGAATGGCGGCAACTCCTCGGGTCACGGTCTCTCCTGTGTCTCGTGGGACGGCACCGTTTACCCCGACCAATTCTGGCGTGACAAACCCTTGGGCAATGTGAAGGAACGCCCCTTTGGCGAGATTTGGGGCAATCCTCCTGAAGGGTCGCTCCTCCAGCAATTGCGCGAAAAGCCCTTGCATGTCACGGGCCGTTGTAAGACTTGCCGTTTCTTGTCGCTCTGTGGCGGGAACTTCCGCGCACGTGCCGAAGCGGCCACGGGCGAACTCTGGGGCGAAGACCCGGCGTGTTATCTCACCGATGAGGAGATTGCAGGCACCCTTCCCACTCCCACACACGAGGGCGAACAGTAATGGATCTCTTCGCTTCCGTTATCGGCGTTCTCTTTATCATCTTCCTTGTGCGCGGTGCAATTCGCGGTTTTTCTGGCGAATTGGCCCCGCTCATCGGGATTATCGCCTTTATCGGAACGCTGTGGTACGGTTATCCGCCGGCGCAAGCCTTCATTCAACGTTCGTACCCAACGATGGATGCGGGCGCTTGCGTCTTCTATTCGGCCCTCGCCACCACGTTGATTGCCTGCCTTGCTTTTTGGATTGCCTGCGCGTTGGTTAAAAAACTCGTCAGCACCATTATCCCCCAACCCTTTAATGCCATTCTCGGCGCCTTGATTGGTGCCATCAAAGTAGTCTTAATTGTGAGCGTTGTGGGCGGCTTAATCACCGTCGCACAAGACCGTTTCCAAGCCTTACGCGCTGAGACCGAACAGAATCCCTTTATGGCCATGGTCGCCCAATTTTGGATTAACCGCTTCAAGAGCCTCGACTTCTCAACCCTTACCACGCCCGCCACGGAAACGCCCGCCCCTCAGATGCCGACGGAGGGCAATCCGTAATGGCGAGTCCCCATACCTTAGCTGAAATCAAAGATCGCCTCAACCTCGCTGATGTCATTAGCGAGTACGGGATTGATATCAAACGCGTGGGCTCTTCCAGTAAGGCCTGTTGCCCCTTCCACAACGAAAAGACGCCCTCATTCCACATCAACGTTGAAAAGGGATTCTATAAATGTTTCGGTTGTGGCGAACATGGCGATGTCATTACCTTCGTTCAAAAATATGAAGGCATCCCCTTTGCTGAAGCCGTTCAAAAGTTAGCCGAACGTGCCGGCGTCACGTTGGAAGAACGTTACGACCCCAATGCGCGGATTCGTGCGCGTCTCTACCAGATTAACCAAGAACTCGCCGCCTTCTATCGCCGTTGCCTCTTGCAAACCCGTGAGGGCCAACTCGCACGCGACTACTTAGACTCGCGCCAACTGGATGAGGCGACGGCCGAACAATTTACTATCGGTTACGCGCCCGAGGGGAAAAACACCTTAATCAAGTGGGCCCAGAAGCACGGCTTTGAATTGGAAGAACTCGTTGCGGCGGGTGTCTTGGCCGCCCCTCGCCGTCCTGGCGATGCCTACTACGACCGTTTTCATGGACGCCTCACCTTCCCGATTTGTGATACCCAAGGGCGCGTGGTCGCCTTTTCCTGTCGCCTCTTGAAGGAAGCGAAAAACACGGGCAAGTACGTTAACAGTCCCGAAACCGAGGTCTTCAAGAAGTCCAACACCTTGTACGCGCTCAACTTTGCCCGCAGCGCAATTGCCAAGTCCACACCGCGCCGTGCCATCGTTTGCGAAGGGCAAATAGACGTGATTCGTTGCCATGCGTGCGGCTTTAATGTAGCCGTCGCCTCGCAAGGCACTGCCTTCACGGCCGAACATGTCACGTTGCTCAAACGGTATGCTGATGCCGTTGATTTGGTCTTTGATGGCGACAAGGCGGGCATTAAGGCGGCGATTCGAACGATGGAGCTCTTCTTGAACGAGGGCATTCCGGTTCGCATCGTCTCGTTACCCGCAGGCGAAGACCCCGACTCGCTCTTACGTCAATCGGGTGCCGCCGCCTTTCAACGTTGCTTAGACGCCGCCGAAGATCCTGCCCCCTTCTTGGTGCGCAGTCTCAAGGCGCAAGAAGCCGCCCCCGATGCGATGGATGCAACGGTGCGTATCGCCCGTGCTGCCGTAATGACCGTCATTGCCTGTCCGTCGCCCGTGCTGACCGCCCGCTTCTTACAAGATGCGGCCACCCATCTCAATTTGCCCGTCGAAACCCTCAACCGTGACTTGGAAACCGTGCGTGCCGATGCAGCTGAGATCGAACGCCGCCGTGCCGAATTCCATGCCCATCAAGAACGCCTCGCCGAAGCGCAACAACCCGTCAAGCGCGTTGAAGAACCGCAGCCCGTGGCAGATTTTGAGGACGACACCATGGGTGACACCACCTTTTTCAACGATGAGGAGATGGTGCCCACCGAGATGGAGGGTGGCGATGACTGGGCACCCGAGCACATTCCTGAAGCAGATGATGTCCTTCCTCCGATGGACCTACACGCCAATCAGAATCTGACCGAAGCGCTCTGCGAATTGCTCGTGCACCACTTTACCGATAAGGATGTGATGGGTTGCCTCTTGCGCCACCTTCCGCCCGCCTTTGTTCGCCATCCCTTTGCGGCCAAACTCTATGACTTAGCCGTCGCGGCCACCCTCTCAAACCATCCCATCTTGTCGCCCGACCGTTCGGACAAGGCCTTCAATGACTTCTTGGCCAAACGCTTTGCGATGCCCGATCGAACGAGTTCGGGCGGTGAGGATTTGACGCCATTGGGTTATGCCCGCGACTTGGTTCGCCACTTTTGGCTGAAGGAGTTCGAACATCGCGAAAAGAGTTTGGACCCAGCCTCACCCGAAGTCTACCGTTTAACCTTGGACCGCAAACGCTTACAGTCGTTGGATTGGGACGCCGCCGCGCCCTTCATGGATGCGTTGGATCCCAAGTTCGCGGCCCCCCAACCCGTTGTTCCGCCCCGTCCTCAAGTCGAAGCCTTCCCTGCAGATCTTGAAGAGGCTGACGAACCCACGGGCGAACCCACCCCGCCGCCGATGGCCCCCACCTTGGAACCCGTGGAGTCCCCAACCGATTGGCTCGCGGATGAAGAAGAGATGAATGTTTATGACACCCTGTGAACCGAACGCCTTTCCTGGCCGCCAACGTTTAGAAGCGTGGGGCTTAGCGCGTTGCCCTATGAATCAATTGCAGCGTTTGGAACCCATGGTTGAAACGCTCTCCACGAGTTTCACCTCCGAACGTCCCGAACAGTTCACCATCTACTTGGACAACCCCGACGTTCTCACCGCCTACGCCCTCGCCTTTGCCCCTCAAACCTATGCCCGCGTTTACGACGCCTTGACCGGCATTTTGAATCGCTTGCCCCCCTTCCCAACCGATGCGCCGCTGCGCATCCTTGACTTGGGTTCGGGCATTGGCTCGGCAGGCCTTGCGGCATTAGATCTCTTGAGCGAACGTTATCCTGGCAATCATTCCGTGACCTGTGTGGACTGGTCGCACGCCGCATTACAAGCCGCACGCGAAATCATCCCCGGCGCCACCACCCTCAAGCACGATTTGCGTTCCTTCGAACCCGAGGGGCAGTACGACCTCATCGTCTCCTCCTTTGCCTTTAACGAAGCCTTCCCAACGCCGCACGAGGCCGAACAAGCCATTCGCCAACTCGCGGCACACCTCAATCCGAAGACCCCCTCCTTTATCTTATTGTTGGAACCCGCCGACCGCATTGCGGTTCCGCGCCTGCACCTCCTGCGTTCGCAACTGCCCGAACTCCCCCTCTACGCACCCTGCCCCCACCGTTCGGCCTGCCCCATGATTGCCACGCAAGATGGCGTCTGCCACGATGTCCGTCGCTTTAAACCCGAACGCACCATGACGCTTCTCTGCCGCCATGCGCGCAGCACCGTCTCTGAAGTCAAATAC
>JAFYMU010000200.1 GCA_017548245.1 Kiritimatiellia bacterium
GGTTATGCGCCTGTCGTGGGGAACACCGAGAGCTGTCCGATTGAGTTGCCCATCCTCTGTGGAATCGGCCAAAATGCGATTCGCCAACGTTGTGTGGCGCGTCTCACTGCGCGTGGTGCCACCTTTGCCTCCTTTATCCATCCGCAAGCCAAGGTCTTGCCGTGCCAATTAGGCCAGGGTGCCGTGGTGGCTCCCTTCGCGTACATCGGGGCGGATGCCGTGGTGGGTGATTTCTTATTCTTGCAGACGGGCGCAGTCATTGGTCATGATGTGCGAACTGGTGACTTCTTGCGTATGGATACTACCGCCTTCTTGGGCGGCTTCGCAACGGTTGGCCATGGGGTCACCTTGCATACGGGCGCGAAGGTGATGCCGGGCAAGAAGGTCGGGGATAATTGCACCATCGGGGCGGGCTCCGTGGTAATCTCTAATCTGCGCGCAGGCAATACGGTCTTTGGCGTTCCTGCGCAACGTCTCTAAACTTGATTCTTTAGGAGGTGACCATGGCATCTGAAAAGATCATCGTGCAAACCGTACAGCATCCGCGTCTCTCCACGGAGACCACGTGGACGGCCTTGGGCGATATTGCGCTCCTGGATGCCACCCGTTGGGTGCCAGTCATCCTTTCGCGTTCGCTCTCGCCGAACCAAATTGCGATTGAGGCCCAACGCATTGAGGCGGAGGTGCGCGCGGGTGCCGTGGCGATTGGCGGTTTTGTCTCGTCACCTGAAAAGCAGGTTGCCCATCAATTGGCACGCATTCCCGAACTCAAGATTGTGCGCGTCGTGCCCTTTTCGTTGTATGGTTATCCCTTGTCCGAACACGTTCAGGCGCGTATTCGCGCGGGCAAAACCTTGTTATTGAGCGGTTGCCCCAAGGTGGTCACCGCCTTAACGCGTGCCAATTGCATCCGCACGAATGGTTGGATCCTGCAAATCTGCCGTTCGTTAACCCCCGATGGCGCGCCGATGGCGTCCCTGCTTGAGGCGCCAGCCGCGCCCGAACCGCCGCCGAGCGATGATCCTGCCGCAATCTTTTTGTGAGTCCCTTTATGACTGAATCCGATCGCTTAAACGAACGTCTCATTGACCTGGAGAGCATGTTGATGCGCCAGGAACGCACAATTGATGATTTGAATGCCGAAATCTTGCGTCTCAATCGCCTCTTCGAACGCCTTGAGGGGCGCTTTGAAGCCCATGAGGCCCGTCAGGATAATGACCTGATGTTGCGTCCGCTTTAGGAAGAACCTCCACCTCCGCACTATTGATATGGCACAACCGCTCGTTCGCTGCGTCTCTGAAGTGACGGCGATCATCAAGGATCGCCTTGATGAACTTCCCTTGCTCACCGTGGAGGGGGAGGTCTCCAACTTCCATCCGCCAAATGCTTCTGGCCACCTTTACTTCTCTCTGAGTGATGAGAAGGCCAAACTCAATGCCGCCTTCTTCGCCTTTCGTCAGAAGGCGCAACCCGATTTGCCCGCCTTTAAGAATGGCGATAAGATTCGTGCCACGGGCCGCATTTCAGTCTACGCTCCGCACGGCAGTTACCATCTGAATGTGGAACGTGTTGAACGCTGCGACGGCATAGGGGAGTTGTTGCAACGCTTTGAGGCGCTCAAGCGTAAACTCTATGCCGAGGGCTTATGCGATCCTTCGAAGAAACGTGCGCTCCCGCAGTTACCCAAACGCATTGGCGTGGTGACCGCCGCGACCGGTGCCGCCATTCGCGATATTCTGAACATCCTCTCGCGCCGCTTCCCCAATTTGCACATTATTGTTGCCCCCTGTCGCGTGCAAGGCCCCGAAGCCGCGCCCGAAATCGCTGCGGGTATCGCCTTGCTGAATAAACACTTTGGCCCTGACTCGGCCGAACCCATGGACGCGATGATTGTGGGCCGCGGTGGCGGTTCGTATGAGGAACTCTGGCCCTTCAACGAGGAAATTGTGGCTCGCGCTGTGGTGGCCTCCAAGATTCCCGTCATCTCCGCTGTGGGACACGAACCCGATGTCGCGATTACCGACTTTGTCGCCGACCTCCGTGCGCCAACCCCCTCTGCCGCCGCCGAACTCATCTGCGGTCGCAAAGAGGACTTTGAACGCCGTTTGTTAGATGCACGCGAACGTCTCATTAAGGCCTTGCGCGTCTCCTATGTCGAAGCGCGCAATCGCGTTCAACGCTATGCCGCCTCGGCGCTCTTCCGTGATCCCATTCACGTGTTGGAACGCTATGCCCAGCAGGTGGACGCCCTCGAAGATCGCTTGCGGTTTGCCCAAGAGCGAACCCTATCCGAGGCCAAGCAGCACGTGCGTGAGGCGCAATTACGGTTGGAACAAGCCGGCAACGTCCTCTTCCTGAAGGCCCGTCAAACGTTAGCAGAGGCCTCAACACGGCTTGAAATGATGTTGCAACGCAGAATGGCGCAATGTAGCGAACGCCTCACTTCGCAAACCGCGACGTTGAAAGCCATGGACCCCACCGCCGTGCTCAAACGCGGTTACGCCCTCGTCTCCGATGCCGACGGCCATATCGTTACCGACGCCGCCGACGTCAACCACGGCGCCCCCCTTACCATCCGCCTCGCCACCTCCACCCTCACCGCTACCGTCACGAAACCCTAAAGCGTTTAACGATAGCCACATGGCTGTGCAACGCTTGGACGGTGCTATTAAGCCGCAGGCAACAGCCGTTGCTTCCCTAAAGCGAGCTAACATCAACCAGCCGCCGCAAATCAATGCGGCGGCTTTTTATTTCAAGAAGGGTGAACATTAACCCTCATCACGCTGAGACGCTGCGCGCATCCAACCCGAACCGCAGAAGAAAGTCA
>JAFYMU010000201.1 GCA_017548245.1 Kiritimatiellia bacterium
CATCAACCGGTTCGTCACCCAACATCGCACTCAATTGGGGTGCAACGGCGGCCGAGTCAATCGCGGCGTTGGCTCCAACGAGCCAAACAACCTTTGCCGAAAGCGACGAGGTGAAGCCGAAAACAAAGAAAAGCAACAAACTTAAACAAGACGTTAAAGCGCGTTTCATAAGGGGCGTCTTTCCGGTTGTGTGCTGAGCCCTGATCGTGATCACCTCCAAGATGAGGTGGAAGGTGTCACGGATCAGGTGGGGTATCCGCACGATGAACGTGAATTAGAAGGTACGGAGCTGCTCGAAGTCGAGCGTTGCGAAGAGATCGTCAATGGTTTCTGCACGGCGAATCTGCACCACAGAACCATCTTCGCGCAACAACAATTCCGCCGAACGGAGCTTGCCGTTGTAGTTGAAGCCCATGGCGTGACCGTGCGCACCGGCGTCGTGGAGCACCACGAGGTCGCCCGGAACGATTTCAGGCAATTCACGCTGGATGGCGAACTTGTCGTTGTTTTCGCAGAGCGAACCCGTGACGTCGTAGCAGCACGTGGCCGGCGCATCGGCCTTGCCCAACACGGTGATGTGGTGGTAAGAACCGTAGAGTGCGGGGCGCATCAAGTTGGCCATGCAAGCATCAAGGCCCACGTAGTCGCGGTAGGTGTGCTTCAAGTGGCGCACGGTCGAGACGAGATAGCCGTAAGGGCCAGTGATGCAACGGCCGCATTCCAAGTAAATCTTGAGTTCGGGATGGCCCTTGGCAATGAGGCGTTCCTCATAAGCCTGACGGATACCTTCGCCGACAATCTCAAGGTTCACGGCGTCCTGGTCGGGACGGTAGGGGATACCAATGCCGCCACCGAGGTTGACGAATTCAAAGGTGATACCGAGCTCAGCCTGGAGTTCGATGATCAAATCGAAGAGGAGAATCGCGGTGTCAATGAAGTACTGCGGATTCAATTCGTTCGAAGCCACCATCGTGTGCAAACCGAAACGCTTGACGCCCTTGTCCTTGAGCATCTTGTAGCCTTCGAAGAGCTGTTCGCGGGTAAACCCGTACTTAGCTTCTTCGGGCTTACCGATGATGGCGTTGCCGCCCTTCAACGGACCGGGGTTGTAACGGAAGCAGACGAGTTCGGGCAACTTACCGCAAGCCTTTTCCAAGAACGGAATGTGAGAGATGTCGTCCAAGTTGATGTTGGCGCCCATCTCAGCGGCGTGCACAAATTCTTCTGCGGGCGTGTCGTTGGAGGTGAACATAATCGCTTCGCCATCCAAGCCCACCTGCTGCGAGAGCAACAATTCAGGCAAGGAGGAGCAGTCTGCACCAAAACCCTCATCCTTCAAGACGCGCATCAAGAAGGGGTTGGGGGCCGCCTTCACGGCGAAGTAGTTACGGAAGCCCTTATTCCACGCGAAGGCCGCTTTCAAGCGACGGGCATTCGCACGAATACCCTTTTCATCGTAGAGGTGGAACGGCGTCGGCCAACGGGTTGCAATGTCGCGCAATTGCGCTTCGGAGCAAGGCAATGTCTTCTGTGTCATAATTGGGCCCATTAGGGGTTGTTAGGGGTAAACGGGATTTCTTTAGCACCCTGCCAGAGCGCTTCGATATCGTAGTATTCGCGAGCTTCTGGCGCAAAGATGTGGGTCACCACCGTGAATGCGTCCAACAAGACCCAGCCGCTGTCCGATTCGCCAGACAAACGGTAACGCGTGTCATTGTCTGCCTTCAAGTAGGACTGAGCTGCCTTCTGCAAGGCCTTCAAGTGAGGTGCAGAGGTGCCCGAGGCGACGACGCAAATGTCGGTGACGGTGGAAATGCCACGCACATCCAAAATACGGATGTCTTCAGCCTGTTTGTCATACAACGCCTGAGCGATGCCTAACGCAAGTGCTTCGTTGGTTGGTGTCATGGGATAGTATCTCCTTCTTTATAAATAGAGGTGGTGATCCCGAAGGTAGCGTGCTTCTAAATCACCCATAGCATACCGAATTGGTTGCTGGTTCGCAACTGCTTCTCTGATCGTGGTGCTGGAAAGATCCACCATCGGGCCCTTTAAACGATGTGCCAGCAACCGGGGCGAAAAGCAAGTTTCGGGGGGCTCGACACCCGGTCGGTCAAAGACAATAAATTCACAACAGTCCAGCAGCGCCTCTGCTTGGTACCATCTAGGGAAGGAACAAACCGAGTCCATTCCCATGATGAACCAAAACCGCGACTGGGGTTCTTCCGCACGAAGCCGAGTCAGCGTATCAAAGGTGTAGGTTTTGCCACCTCGCAGGACCTCGCGACAGTCCAACGTAAAGTGCGGCGCGTTGGCTAAGGCCAAACGTAACATCGCGCAGCGATCCTTCGCGGGCGTCGGTTGGTGTTCCTTTAAGGCTTGTTGTGAACATGGCATAAAGCGGACTTCATCGAGGGAGAAGGTCGTCAATGCCGCTTGGGCAAGCGCCAAATGCCCAGCGTGAACTGGGTCAAATGAGCCTCCTAAGATGCCGACATTGCGCATAGTGAAAGTCCCTTTAACGGAAGAATTATTCAAAGAACGCTTCAGGCGGCGTTGCCACCGGACGCGGTTTGAATTCACCCTGAGGTGCCAAACCATATTCGGTCGAGGCAGCATCAGAGATGCGGAAGATGTAACGGAAGAGCAGAATCACGCCCGTCAAACCGACCAGAATCGCAAAGACCAAGATGGCCTGGTGATACATGCGCGGTGTGCCGTAGTGACCTTCATCTCCATGTAAACGTTCAACACGCGGACGCGTTGCACGATTAACGATATTTGAGCAACCTTCTGCAATGTTGTTGCAGATGGTTTTGACCGCTTCCTTCGGTTGCTCATGTTGAACAGCAGGCGTCGGCTCACGCATCGGAGCAGGTTCGGGCTTGATGGGCGTGGGCTTAGCAGGTTCATGCGGGCCGAAGATGCGACGGTTCTGGCCGCCTTGGCCCAATTCATCCGAACGGTCCACGCGCGGCACGATGGTGCGTTCGCGTTTGGTCTGTTCAAAGGTGCGACTGAAGATGGCGCGATGCGGATGGGTGGGCGGGGGCAAGGTGCGCGGTTCGGGCGCAATCTTGCTCTCGGGCAACGTGTCACCCGCTAAGGTGAACGACGATGCCGAATCTGGTGCCGATTCGGGTTCGGCCGGTGTTGCAGCAAAGAGGTCCGGTTCGGGTTCGGGAACACCCTTGGTTGCGCTCGCAGGGGCGACCTCTGGCTTAGGAACAGAGGTGAAGGTGGCTTCTGCGGGTTCGACCAACTTGCGACTGGTAATTGGCGCAGGGATTTCCGGAATGGGTTCGCGCGGCGGCAACGTGCGGTGTGCACCCGTGTGGATGGGTTCCAACGGACGTGCGGGCGGCCCCTTGACGTCAGGGTGGGTCACGGTACGCGAACGGTTGGTTTCGCCTGCGATTTGATAGCTGTAATCCTCCACAAGGGGATCGGCATCAATGCCCAAGAGTTTGGCATACAAGCGAATGTGACCGCGCACATAGATGGGGGCGGGAAGCTTCTTAAAGCTCTCCGATTCCATCGCGTCAATGTTGCGCACCATGAGGTGGGTACGTTCGGAGACGTACTCCTTGGTCCAACCCAATTCCAGACGTTTTTGTTTTAGAATTTCACCAAAAGCCATAACGAACCTCTTTCGGATTAACTAAAAGTGACGGTTAATAATTGGACGGGCGTGTGATTTCGGGCAGATCTAACGAAGCCGGATCGAAGTCGCCTAAGCTAAAGTCATCGATGCCTTCAGTCGTTGGGTCTGTCACACTGGTTTCCCCCTCGTCAACATAAGCTGTCGCGGGTTCAACATCGTCAATCATGGGGTCAAAAGTCACGGGCTCCGCATCAGGCGCGTCGGTACGCGTGTCAAAGGCTGCGGCTTCGCCATCGGTGCCCGCCATCTGTTGACGTTCTTCTGCGTTCAAGTCCACCAAAATTTCACGTGTGCCACCCTTGGTCATCGGACCAATAATGCCGCGTTCTTCCAACATATCGGTGATGCGTCCAGCCTTCGTGTAACCAATACTAAAGCGACGCTGCATCGTGGAGGTGGAGAAACGGCCAGTGCGGCGAATCAATTCCAATGCACGCTGGTAGTAACCTTCATCGGAGGTGTCGTCAGGCGAACCCGGTTCCACCGGCATGGGTTCTTCCTTCGGGGCCGTCACAAGACCATCCAAGAGCGATTCCACACTGCGCGTGGCCTTCTCTTCAGGGATGCGGTCCATGGTGCCCACCAAGACATGGTCAAAGGCTGGTGCCGCCTGGTTGCGAATGAAGTTACAAATGTCGTCAATGGCTTCGTTGGTGACCCATGCGGCCTGCGAACGAACCGTGGGCTTGCCGGCGCGGCCGAGCAACATATCACCCTTACCGATGAGGTTTTCTGCACCCGATTCGTCCAAGATGGTACGCGAGTCGTTGGCCTGAGCCACGCGCAACGCGACACGGCCAGGGATGTTGGACTTAATCGTACCTGTAATAATATCGGTGGTCGGACGCTGCGTTGCGATAATCAAATGGATACCTGCGGCACGCGCCTTTGCTGTCAAGGCAGCAATCGGCGTTTCAATCTCGGCGCGCACGGCATTATCATTCATCAAGTCGGCCAATTCGTCAATAATCAAGACAATGAAGGGCAACTTCTGAATGGGATTGTCACGATGCTGAACGGGATTGTCGACGCGCTGGTTGTATTCGCCAATGTTACGCACACTGTAACGTTGCAACAATTCGTAACGGCGTTCCATCTCCATGCGTGCCCAACGCAAGGTGAACATCACCTTCTTGGGTTCCACCACCACAGGGTTGAGCAAGTGGGGGAGGTTGTCGTAGGAGGTGAATTCCACGCGCTTGGGGTCCACCATCAAGAGACGCAAACGATCAGGCTTACGGCACATCAACAAACCGATGAGCATGTCGTTCACCGCCACCGACTTACCCGAACCCGTGCCACCGGCCACAAGCAAGTGAGGCATTTCGGCCAAGTCTACAATCAAATCGCCACCTGTGGCCAATTTACCCAAGGCCAAGGGCAGTTCCATCTTGCGTTCGGCTTCCTTCCAAGCATCGCCTTCAAGGATTTCACGCAAGGTCACCGACTGACGAATCGTATTGGGCACTTCAATACCCACCACATCACGGCCCGGAATCGGGGCCTGAATACGAATCGATTCGGCGCGCAAGTTCATCAAGAGGTTACGGCGTGTACCTTCGAACTTCTTCAAGTCCACATTGTCATCAGGACGAATTTCGAACTGGGTCAACACGGGGCCGCGCTTGTAGTTCACCACCTTGGCGCCAATGCGGAACTGTTGGAAGACGTTTTCAATGGCCGCAATCGCATCATGGATGTCGCTTGCGTCATTCTTACGCGGCGGGACTTCGCCCAAAAGGTCAATCGGCGGCAAACCGTAATCTGGCACTTCGTCCTGGAGTTCGGTGTTGTCATGGGCCGCAGGAACGGGAGCTGTAATCGACTTTTCAGGCGACACAGGCTTCAAAATCGGCGCATCTTCACTGCTCAACGCGAAGGGCGTGGGTTCGGCTGGCGGAGGCGGTGTACGCTTGGCGCGCGTCTTGGGTTCGGGCTTAACGTTGACCTTCACCTCTGCTTCAGGTTCGGCTTCGGCCTTTACTTCAGGCTGCGGACGTTCAAAGAGGGGGGCGGCTTGCTGGGGCTGTGCAGGCGGTACCCACGACTGACTGTTCAATTGCGAACGGCGCTTGAGAATTTCGGTTGCCGTGGGCACCTCTTCTTCGACTGCTTCGGGTTCGGCATCGCCACGATTGAAGAGGCGAGCAAAGAGCCCCTTGGGTTGGGCTTCAACGACCTGTGCGCGGTCACGCGCCTTGGCTTGTTCGGTCAACGCCTCCACGCCAGGGGCGAGTGTCTCCACCGGAGGCGGCGTCACCAAACGTGTGAGCAAGAAGACGACATTCTTGATGCCGATAATGAGGAGGGTAAAGGTGAGAATGAGCGACCACAAGAGAAGGTGCAAGCCGAGCGAACCAATCAGCGGACGCAAGAAGGTGGTCACAACCAATTGGCCAATCGCGCCACCGGCGTTCGGCAAGAGGTTGAGGGTGGTGAGAAGGGGAATCGCTTGGCCATCATCGCCGCCAATGGTTTGGAAGAGACAGGCTAAGGAACAGTAGAGGAGGATCATCCACACGACGCGCAAACGGAAGGCCGTAGTCTTTCCGTACAGCATCATGGCGCTCGCCAAAACGAGGAGGGGAATGGCGAAATAACGGTAGGCTAAGCCCGCAAAACCATAACCAAAGAAGGTTAACCACGCGCCCAACGAACCGATTCGGTTGACGGGTAAGTGATTGTTGTCTGCCGAGGGCGGATTGCTCAGCCAGCTAATATCATGCCAATCGTAAGAGGTAAGGGCAAGAAAGAGAATCACGGCAATCCCCAACACGATGCAGCCCTTCAGGCGGCGTCGGGTGAGATTGACAGTGGTTTGCACGCCGGAATCATCGGCGAATGCATTGGGTCTCGGATTTGGCGCGGTGGGTTTGCGGGGCATATCCAGTTTATTCACTCTCTGTTACGAGCGAAAACTTCATCAGTTTGGCTCGACGTAAAATTTTGATGACATCCATGATGCGGCCATAGGCCTGGGCTTCATCGCCACGAATGTGGGCGGCAACATCTTTGTTCGCCGCAACGGCTTGCATCGCTTTCTCAAGCAACTCCTCATCAGTGACGGGATCTTTGCCAACGTAGAGTTTGCCTTCCACAATGCTCACGGCAAAGGGTTCGTTATTCGGCAACGGGTCACCCGAGGCCTTGGGGAGCTGCATCGTAATCCCGCTTTGGAGAGCCGGGAAGGTGATGATGAAGGCGATGAGCAAGAGGAACGTCATGTCCAGAATCGGCGTCATGTTAATTTCGCCGTTGACTTGACGCGGTTTGCGTTTTCTGCGAGAAAGCCGATGACGCAACATGCTTAACGTTCCTCAAGGTAGTGCAAGCGCAATTTGCCGAGCAAATCTTCGCCAAAGCCTTCAACATCCACGTTGGCCGATTCCAAACATCCCTGCAAGAGGTTGTAACCAATCGTGGAGGGAATTGCCACCACCAAGCCGACGACGGTCGTCAACAAGGCCGAGGAGATACCCGGTGCCAATTGGGCGATGTCGGCGCTACCGCTGGCGGCCATTGCTTGGAAGGCATACATCACGCCCCACACGGTGCCGAAGAGTCCCATCAAGGGGGCGGAGCTCGTGAAGATGGCAATCCAGG
>JAFYMU010000202.1 GCA_017548245.1 Kiritimatiellia bacterium
AAACAAGGGCGGTCAGGGCGAGTGCGTGATTTTCAAGATGCCGACGGAAGGCGTGATTGAATTTGATGACTTGGTGAAGGGCCACATGAAGAAGATGGCGAAGGACACGCAGGACTTCGTGATTGTGCGTTCGGACGGGTCGCCGGTCTTCCATTTGGCGAACGTGTTGGACGACATCACGCAGGGCGTGACGCACATCATCCGTGGCGATGACCACGTGGAAAACACCTTTAAGCACATTATGCTCTTCAAGGCTATCGGCGCACCTGTGCCGAAGTACGCCCACTTACCCATGATCGTCAACAACGCAGGTAAGCCGTATTCCAAGCGTGATGGTTCGGCCTTTGTGGGTGAATTCCGCGAATTGGGTTACTTGCCTGAAACGTTGTTCAACTACTTGGCGCTCTTGGGTTGGGCTCCGGGTGATGACCGTGAGGTGATGAGCCGCGAAGAGATGGTCGAAGCCTTTGGTTTTGACAAGTGCAAATCCTCGCCTGCCCGTTTTGACATGAAGAAGCTCACCTGGATGAACGGCGAATACATTGCTCGTCAGGATCCGGTGGCGTACACGGCTGAATTTGATGCGCGTTTGGCTGCAGCAGGTTTGCCGAGCGAACCCCTTGGCGGCAATAAGGTGGAATTGTTGGCCCAGATTCAGGGGCGCACCAAGACCTATGCCGATTTGCCGGGTGCGTTTGCGTGCTTCTTCACCGAAGATTTTGCCTTTGAAGAGAAGGCTGTGGCCTCGCGTTTGCACACCGATGGCATGCCGGAACTCTTGGAACAGTTGGCCGAACGCTTTGAGCAGGCGCCTGTCTTTGAAGTGGCCGCATTGGAAGCTGATATCAAGGCATTGGGTGAAGCGCGTGGTGATAAGGGCATGGGCCCCTTGGTTCACCCGATTCGCGTGGCGGTGTCGGGCGGCATGACGGGCATTGGTCTCTTTGAAATGCTCGTGTTCCTCGGCAGAGAACGCACGGTGGCGCGTTTGCGTAACGCTGCTCAGCGTCTCCGTGAAGGCACGCTCTAAGTCCTTCTTACTCAAAATCCGCACACATGTTGATCTGTGTGCGGATTTTCATTTTTTTGAATCCGCTTTACATTTTTTTGGAGATTGCACGATGACCATCTTGATTGCTACGCGAAATGCCCATAAGTTGCAAGAGATTCGTGAGATGTTGCCGGGAACTGAGATAATCGGTACGGACAACTATCCCGACGTGCCTGATCCGGAAGAAAATGGGTCCACCTTTGAAGCGAATGCTGCGATTAAGGCAGAGGCGTGGGCGAAGGCTACGGGGTTGATTGCGATTGCCGATGACTCGGGTTTGGAAGTCGATGCGCTTGGGGGTGAACCTGGCATTCACTCGGCGCGTTATGCGGGGGTGCACGGCGATACGGCGGCCAATAATGCGAAACTGTTGTGCGCGTTAGAGGGTGTCCCGACCGAACAGCGTACGGCACGTTTTGTCTGCGCGTTGGCATTGGCCCTGCCGGATGGCACGGTGAAGACGTTGCGTGGTACCTGCGAAGGACGCATCTTGGAATCGGGTGCGGGTGCTAAGGGTTTTGGTTATGATCCCTTGTTTGTGCCGGAAGGTTATGCCGACTCCTTTGGGGTCTTGCCTGAATCGGTAAAGGCAACGATTTCGCATCGCGCAAAGGCCTTTCAGAAGGCGCGTGAAGTATGGGCTGAATGGCTCTAAAAGAAGGACGTAAATGAAAACCTTTTTACTGATTGCTGCGCTTTTCTTGGGGAGCTTCACACTGTGGGGTGCGGGCTCTTCGGGTGAGTATTTGCTCAGCCCTGATAATACCGAAACCGCAACCAAAGAGTTTGGCAGCAAGACCGATACGCTCAATCGTGGGGGCTGGTACTTTGAGGGTTCCAGAGGTTATGCGCGTAAAGATGGTGTTGGGTTGCGTAAGAGTGCAGGTGGCACGCTTTGCTATGACTTTCCTGAAGGAACGACGGACACGATTTACAAGTTGACGGTGACATGTCGAACCGCAACAAAGAGTTCGGTTGGGAAAGAACAGACCCTCTCGGTGGGGCTTGTTGGCGTTGAAGAGACCTTTACGCGAACCTTTGTGACAGCTAACCAAAGTAGCGACGTCAAGCTGACCTTTACCTTTAATGAGTTCCCCGAAGTCACGGGATTGCGTTTTTCCAACTTAGGGACCACCATCTTTGAAATTGCCTCGGTGGAATGGATTAGCGATTATCCCGCCATTTCGGCAAGTTTTTATGTGCAATCCAAGATCTATGCGGGCGCAAGTTTCCTTTACTCCATCAATGAAATCACAGGCGGTTCAGGGAGTTATCCACAAATTACGGTGAGTTTTAACAATCAAACCCACGTCTATACCAATCGGGATTGTCCCATTTCTGACACCTTTACGGCACCTGCCATAAGTGGTGAACTTGAGGTGGTCTTGTATGTTAAAGACAGTAAGGGAACTGAATATACAGAGACACGGTTGATGGAAGTGACCCCTTACGCGCCGCCAACGCATCTGCAAGTGAGTAATGTGACCCGCGATTCGCTTGACCTTTCGTGGACGCTTTCAACGGGTACTACGCCCAATCGTTATCAGGTGGTGGTTTCGATGTCGCCTGCCACGCAGACGATCGAACAGATCTTTGCGCCGACCTGGGAGTTGGACGAAAAGGGTTATTGGAATAGTGCAGAGGAATATAACCTCTCCGATTACACCGATGGTTTTAAGATTACGAGTTGTTTGCTCACCCTGTGCAGTGATGAAGGGGCGATGGAATACAGTGGTAATGGTGGAGAGACCTGGAATAAGGCCATGAAGTTAGGTAGTTTCTACATGACAACAACCTCAAAAATCACCAACCAGAAGATTAAATTCCGAACCTCTACTGCGAAAGCACCGCGTTACATTGTGCTGAACATCACTACCAATCGCAAGTTATTGGACTACACCTTTGATGCCTCTGCGCAGACCTATCAGCACACCGTGACGGGACTTCCTGCAGGGGCAAACCTTGAAGTGAAGTTGTCGGCGGTCTATCAGAAGGAAGATGGGACGACGGCGACGATGACCTCGGACGTGATTCCCGTTGAGATGGAGCAACTCCCAGGTTTTGCCGATATTGACCACTATCCCAAGTGGAAGTTGTTGCAATTTACATGGCCAGAGGTACGCGCCAATCTCTCGGGCGATATTCGCATCTTTGCCGCCAATGCCGTGGAAAATCTCACGCCCAAGGGACTCTATTTGACGCGTGTCTATTGGACGAAAAAGGAAAATGGTTTGACCACCGGTAAGGCGGTGGCGATTACCAATACGACCAATGTGCCGATTCACTTGAATGGTCAGTACAAACTGCAGGGCGTCAAACAAGATACTGGCACGGTCCGTACTTGGGATTTCTCGCAGAAAGATGCCGATGGAAATGTGACCTATCCCTACATCATTGCGCCTGGTGAAGATCTCATTATTGCGCACGCTTCGTATTTGCCGTTGGATGTGCGCGAAACGCTTGTGACCAGTACCGCCACGGTGCTCAACTTTACCGACGCGTGGCAACTCTCCATTGTGAAGGATGCAATGGTGAGCAACACCTTGACGCCGCAGCTCAACACCTTGGTCCGCTTGGCTGAAGACTCGCTGGAAACGTTGAGTTGCACGGAGATTACCGCCGACTTGCCGAAGTTAGATGCGTTGTATAATCCGTGGACAAAGATTGAAGAAGTTGTTGTTTTGGACAGGGTGGAACTCCAACAGACCAGCGCCTCCAGCCAGTTGAACTACTCGCCCTATCTGCGCTTGAAAACCTCTTCCCGTCGCATTTGGGCCTCGTGCCGAACCGTTTCAGGCGAGGCGCGTTCGAGTTCGACCGACGTTACC
>JAFYMU010000203.1 GCA_017548245.1 Kiritimatiellia bacterium
GAAATCAAACGTATAGCACGTTGATTCAGCAGTAATAGATGATTCTGCGAACTACTCCACAGGTAGTTAATGGCGACAAGGGACCGTGCTACGATCAGAACGTGTTGCAAAAATAAAGGCGGAATCGTTAAAGTTGGGCGACCACTTGCAGGGGGCAAGCCTAATCAACTTTTGGGACTCCGCCTTTTCTGAGATATATGGTAACAGATTCTGCATCATTCTGAAGCATGTAAAAATTATTTTGCAGAAAAAGCTTGCTTGATTAATTCAATCATTTTCCGTGTTTTCCGTGTTTTCCGTGGACCCTCTCTGCGTAGCATCCTTACCTGCATGGTTTGCTTAATCTATTTTCCTATTTTCTGTGGATTCTTTTCTTAGTCGTGCGGAACCTGTCACATTGTGTGGCAGAATGTGCTACAATAACACTAATACTACTTGTGTTTTGAAACCGCTTAAACGAATGAAAGGATGTCTGCGATGTCGACGAGTCCTGTAACGCGTAAAGATTGGGAAGCACCCGGCGTTTGTTGCCTGAGCCAGGGCCGTGCCGGTAATGCGTGGGTTTATCGGTTGGATACGCCTGATGGGCAAGTAGTGATTAAGGATTTTCGCAAGAGTCCGTGGTGGATCCGTTGGACATGGGGCCGCTGGATGGTGGGGCACGAGTACCGTTTGATGAAGTGCTTGACGGGCTTGGATGGGGTGCCTCAAAAGGTTTTTCGTGTGGATAAGTATGCCTTTGGGATGGAGTTCTTGAAGGGTATTACGATTAGTGATTACAATATGCGCGCTCGCGAAGAGGTACGTCGTAAGATTCCCGAAGCCTTTTTGGCTGAACCTCTGCCGTTGTCCTATTTCCGCGCGTTGGAACGTTTGGTTTGTGCGATGCATCGTCGTGGGGTGACGCATTTGGATACGCGCAATGCCAAGAATGTCTTGATTTTGCCTGGCTTTAAGCCTGCGTTGATTGACTTCCAGTCGGGGGTCTACTTGCGCAAGTGGTATCCGCGTTGGTTCCGCAAGATTTTGTTGTTGGCCGATTTGTCCTCGGTGTATAAGCACTATTACCGGATGTGCGTGGTCAATACGGGTGACTTGGCAACGGGCCCCGACGCCTTCCCTGAAAGCCGTGCTAAGTTGTTTGTCGCGCACTTGAAATTGCGTAAGCTTTGGATGTTGAAGGGCTACACCTTTATTAGTGTGCGCAAGCCCAAGGATTTTGAAGCACTCCTGATGTCGCGTTACGGCGCAGAGACGGAAAGGAACTCCTAAGATGTTGTCGATTTATCAGTGGTCGAATGGTAGCTTGCGTGAAGTGGTCACGCCTGAAGGACCTTGCTGGATTAACTTGGCAGACCCCTCGACCGAAGAAATCTTGCGCGTACAGACGTTGACGGGTGTTTCGCGTGAATTCCTCTCGGCACCGCTCGACCGAGACGAACGTCCGCGTTTGGACGTGGATGATGATGGCACGTTGCTCATCGTGGTGCACATTCCGTATCACGAACCCGATGAGAACTTGCACCCCTTTAATACGTTGCCGTTGGGCGTGGTACACACTTCGAATGCCGTGATTACGGTGTGTAATCGTTCGACGCCGATTGCGGCCTCCTTCTTGGATCAGATTCGTCGTGTGTGCCCGCCGGAACAACGGTTCCGTTTTACCTTCCACCTCTTGTGGCATGCGGCGATTCTCTACTTGCGTTACTTGCGCGATATTCGTCAACGTGCGGATATGGTGGAACAAGAGTTGCATGAATCAATCTCGAATGAAGGCTTGATGCGTTTGCTCAACATTGAAAAGTCGCTCGTGTACTTTACAACCTCGTTGAAGGCAGACGATATTTTGTTGGGCCGAATCCGCACCACGCGCCAGTTGGATATTGATGAAGACGATTTGGACGTTCTGGAAGATGTTCGGATTGAATACCAGCAGGCCTTGGAGATGGCAACCATTCACAGCAACATTTTGACGGGTACGTTGGATGCCTTCGCCTCAATTATCAGTAACAATCTGAACAACGTCATGAAGTTCTTGACGTCGATGACGATTGTGTTGACGGTGCCGATGTTGATTGCCTCTATCTTTGGTATGAACACCTGGTTGCCCTTTGCCAATGCGGAAACGTGGGGCCCGATGGGCTTCGTGGTCATCCTGAGCATTGCCTTCCTGTTGATGTTGTTGACCGTGATCTTCTTTGCGCGGCGACGTTTCTTCTAACGGCTGAGGTGCAGTCGCCACTATGGATTTTAGGGACGCTTTGAGTGATGTTGCGGCACCTTATCAGGAGCTTTTAAAGGCTTCGGCTCAGGTGTGCCAGGAACCTTCCGCGTCCTTTGGTGGTGACGAACAGGTCTTGCAGCTGATTTGGCAGATGCAAGCCTTCGAAGGTGCCGCATTAGTTTTGGTGGATGGAACGCCTGTTGAGGTGATTGAACCTGGGCGTTGGAACCATGCTGATGGCCCTGATTTCTGCGATGCGGTGCTTCTGATTGGTGGTGAGTTGCGCCGTGGGAATGTGGAAATCCATGTGCGCCCCGCCGATTGGGACCAACATCAACACACCAACGATCCTGCATATGGCGGCATCATTCTCCACGTCACGTGGTTCGCCAATCCCCCTGCAAAGACCTTACCCAAACGCGTGCCGCACTTGGCCTTAGAACGCGTGCTTTCCTCTTATGCCGACGTGCAAGCCGCACTTCAACGCCTTGAGGGGCAACACACGGGTAGGGCGCATCCCTGTTTAAACCGTTTCCAACAAGAACCGTTGGCCCTCGATCGCATTGTGGTGGCGGCGGGCTATCACCGTTTGCTGGCCAAGACCTACCGTTTTGTCGAACAAGCCGAGGCGGCCAATACCGCCCAAGTTTTCTATGAAGGCCTGATGACCACGATGGGTTATCGGCGCAATACCGAACCCTTTAAGCGGTTAGCCAAAGAGGTGCCGCTCAAGGTGTTGGAACCCTTCTCGAGCAAGACGCGCTTTGCTGTGCTCGCACGCATTGCGGGGTTGCTCAAAGAAGACCAACGCGAATTGTGGGATTTGTGGTGGGAGAGTGGCTTACAGCCTTCGCTTCAACCCTACCATTGGGACTTTACAGGGTTGCGTCCGCAGAATCATCCGCTAAAACGGCTGGCGGGTTGCTTGGGTGTGTTGCACCACTTGCCGACCTTATTAGAAACGCCCTTGGCCGATTTGCCCAAGGCCATCTCAAAGGCGGCGGAGTTGTTGCGCACTGAACTGGGTTACAAAACTGCCTTAATTGGAAAGCAACGCGCCGCCACGGTGACGACCAATCTCTTTGTGCCATACCGTTTGGCGTTGGGCACACTCCCCACGTCGCAACTCTCAGTTCTGCCGAGCGAAGATATTTCAATGCCGATGCGCGACACGTGGATGCGTTTGACGGGTTCTGAGGATGGATTGCCGACCGATGGGCTGCGGCAACAGGGTCTCTTGCAGATTTATGCTGATTTTTGTCATAACCCCAATTTAATGTGTGAAACATGCCCCTTGGGCCGAGGTAGCGAACCCTTAACCTCAGAATCGTAGCATGGGGAAATCACAACCTTTTTGGAACGGAGTAAGTATGGAAAGACAAGTGCAACTCGTGGTTGTTTCGGGTCAAGAGGCCGGAAAGATCTACTGCATTCCTGAGCAGGGAGCAACCATTGGGCGTTCGCGAACAGCTGACATCAGCTTGAGTGATGAGGCGTTGTCGCGTCAACATTGTCGCATTTTCTTCACCGATAAACCGGTGTTGCAGGATTTGATTTCTTCTAATGGTACCTTGTTGAATGGGCAATCGGTGCGAAATGAACCCTTACCGTTGAAGGAAGGGGATGTGATTACGTTGGGCTCGTGGGTCTTGCGCGTGGGACAGATTACGATGCCCGAAACGAAGGAAGAGGCGCCTGTTGTTGCCCCTGTCGCGGTGGTAATGCCCGAAGCACCCGTTGCGCAACCCTTATTCAGCGAAACCGAAGCCCCTGCCGAACCGCCTGCAGCGGACACCGCATCGCCGAATCTCTTTGGTGAAACGGAATCCGAAGCAACCGAAGCCAAGCCCGATGCCTCGAAGAAGCGTCTGCTGATTGTGTTGGGTGCCTGCGTATTGGTGCTGGGCTTGCTCTTGCCGATGGCGTGGTTGATGGAAAAGCCTGCAGAGACCTCGCCCTCGGTTCGCAAAATCGTTCGCACCGCGCCCTTGGCGGAGTTTAGTTACGAACGGTTGGTGATTGATGCGCAGCACCTCTTCCGTTACACCCTGAGTTACCAGGCCGCAACCAATGTCTTGATGCTCAACGTCAATGACTTGGGTGACGCTGACCGTAGCTTTGCGAAACGGTTGGAACTCTCGAAGGATGCGAAGGCTGCCTTGATGAAGTTGCTTTGGGAGGTGGATGTTTCGAAGATTGGCGAAATCTTCCCCGAACGTAGCCACGATGGCATCTCCTTTGAACGTCGGAGTTTGACCTTGGTGCGTGGCACAGAGGTGTGGCAGCGCGTGGCTGAAAATGTGGCGCATCCTGCCTTCAATGGGATTTGCGAAACCTTGGAATTCTTTGCCCGCAATGAGTTGCAAGTGTGGGCGGCGCAGTACTCGGTGGCCGAATTGGAGGTTATGGCTGACGAACAACTCGCGATTGCCGAACGTTATTGGGAGCAACGTGATTTGGGTGATGATAAGTTGTGGTCGGCTGTCGTGGCCTATCGCAAGGGCTTGTCGGCACTCGAGACGTTGAATCCGAAACCCAAGAGCATGGGCCCGTTGTCGCAGGGCTTGCAACAGGCCGAGACCTTGTTGGCCGAACGTTATGAGGCGGCCCTCTTTGAGGTGGATCAGGCCTTGAATACGCAACGTTATGAGATTGCGATTCAACAGTTGCAGAAGATTTTGAGAATGATTCCCGATCGCGATGACCAACGTCACCAGCAGGCTTCTGAGAAGTTGTTGACGGTAGAGCAGCGTCGTGGTAAGAAGGGAGGACGTTGAGATGAAACGTTGGTTCGTAGCAAGCCTTTTGGCAATGATGATGGGCGCGCCGTTGGTGGCACAAGAGGTGCAACCCGCAATGGTGCGCGTGACGATGGAGCCCGAAGCGGAACTCTTTTTGAATCACCAAAAGGTGGCGGAGGGAAGCACCCACCAATTGACCTTGCAACCCGGCCAGCCCGCGTTGTTGAAGGTGATGAAGCAGGGCTATGTGGCGGCCTATCGTGTGATTACGCCAAGTGCCGGCGAACGCCGTTTGGAGGCCTTTACCTTAAAACGTGAGAGCATTCCCGTGCTCTTCCGTTGCGAACCCGAAGCCATGGTCTTGTGCGACGGTCAGGAACTCGGCAAGACGCCCTTCTCGTATCTCTTTGATGAACCCAAGGCCTATCGAATTGTCTTCCGTGCGGCAGGTTTTGATGACCACGCGGTGCGGTTGAACCTTGATGATGCGCAACCGCAAGTGGTGAATGCCATCTTGCAGGCGGATTCGGCCATCTTGACGATTGAGTCGACGCCTGCAGGTGCCTCGGTCTTCGTTAATGGCGTGCCGCGTGGTGTGACGCCTTGCGAATTGCCGCGTCTGCGTCAGGGCGCACATGCCGTGGAATTGAAGTTGCAGGGTTATCATCCTTACAAGCAGACGGTTGATTTGAAGGCTGGCGAACAGCAAGAGGTGGTGGCCTCCTTGCAGAAGTTGCCCGCAGGATTGACGATTACCTCGGTGCAACCGCAAGCCACGGTGTATGTGAATGGCGTGCTCTATGGTACCGCGCCGGTATCGTTGAATGATGCCGTGGAAGGTGTCTATGTGGTGCGTGTGGAAAAGGATGGCTACAAACCCATCGTGCGGAGTGTCGTGTTGAAGTCGGGCGCGACGCGTGAAGAACGCTTTGACTTGGAGGTGCAGACCGGAACGATTAAGGTGCAGACGCAGCCGGGTTCGGTGCAGATTTATGTGGATGGTCGTCGCATGGCGCAGACCCATCCTGAGAAGGCCAATGGCTTTACCTCGGCAGAGACGAGTTTGGAGTTGCCCTTGGGCGAACACACCTTGAGCTTCCGTGCAGAGGGTTATGCCGATGAAGAACGCACGATCCAGGTGAAGGCCTATGGCAATGAAACCTTGCGTTTGCGCTTGAACTTTAAGCCGAACTTTGAGGTGCGAACCGAGTCCGCGGTCTATCGCGGCGTCTTGGTGCGCCAAGATCCTGATGGTTCGGTGGCCTTGGAGTTGAAGCCGGGTTCTTACCGCACCTTCACCCCGTCTGAGATTCGCTCGAAGCGTTTTTGGAGTGAGAAAAATGCTGCCGCTACTCCTTGATACACACTGCCACTTTGACCCCGAAGATAATGCGCGGGAGTTGCTTGAAGAAGCCGCGGCGCAACGGGTGGGCGTCTTGGCGGTGGGCGGCAATGCGGTGAATAATCAAACCGCATTGGATTCGGGTGCGCCGTGCGCCTGTGGTTACGATTGGTCTTGTACTGGGGTGGAGCCCACGCTGACGCGTCACGAACGCATGGTGGCGGTGGGCGAACTCGGGTTCGACTTCCATCGCGGTTATTCGCCAGAGATTGAGGCGGACCAACGCGAACGCTTTGCAGTGCAGGCTGAATTCGCACGCCGTGAGGGGTTGCCCGTGATTATCCATACGCGTGAAGCCGATGCGGTAACCGAGTCGGCCTTGCGCGAAGCTGATTTGCCAAAGACGGGCGTGATTCACTCCTTTACGGGCGATCGCCACGTGGCGCGAACCCTCTTGGACTTGGGTTACTTCATTTCCTTTTCGGGAATTGTGACCTTCCGAAATGCGGATATCTTGCGAGATACGGCCAAATATGTGCCCTTAGACCGCTTGTTGGTGGAAACGGATTCGCCCTATTTGGCGCCGGTTCCCTTGCGTGGCCGACGGAATCGTCCGGCTTACGTCCGTGAGACGGCGCAGTTTTTGGCGGCACTTCGCGGCATGACCACCGAGGACTTCGCGGCTTTGACGGTGGCGAATGCAAAACGCTGTTTCGGTTCGCACCCCTTGTGGGAGATATTGGCATGATGGGCGATGCGATGCGCGTCTGGGTGACGGGCGGATCGGGTTCGTTGGGCTCGC
>JAFYMU010000204.1 GCA_017548245.1 Kiritimatiellia bacterium
AAACCAACCAAATGGCGAGGTAGATGACGCCCCACATGCGCGAGAGGGTGATGGGTTGACCGCTCTGGCCGCGTTTTTTCTGCACGGCCCATGCGCCCCAACCGCAGAGGGCAAGGAAGAGGGTGGTGCCCAACATCATGAGCGGATCGCGCCACAACAGGGCGGAGGGCACGGAGTCTGCCGACACGGGGCGAATCACAAGGGCCAAACCGGCCACGATGCAGATATTGAAACAGTTCGACCCCACCACGTTGCCGAGGGCGATATCGGGTTGACCATGGCGCATGGCGGTAACGGATGCCATCAATTCGGGCAAGGAGGTGCCCAGCGCAACAACCGTTACGCCGACGATGAGCTGCGTGGCTTCTTTCGAAATGCCCGCGGCTGCGGCGGCGCCTTCGGCCATAAACTGTGCCGAGCTCACCAAGAGTTGGGAGGCGGTGAGCAACAAGGCCAAGCCGCCGAAGGTCTGTAAGAGGATGAAGGCCATTGACTTCGCGGCGTGTTCGGCGCATTCTTCAGGATCATCGCAGGTGACAGTGCCACGGCTGAAGAGCACGGTACCAATCTGCCAGAAGAGGTAAACCAAGAAGACGCCAATCAAGATGCAACCGTCTAAGCGCGAAAAACCGTTTTGCCCCAAACAGAAGAGCAGCACAATCATCGCCAACAAGAAGGGAATATCGCGACGCAGGGCCGAACGGTGCAGCACAATCGGCGCGACCAACATAGAAGCACTCAAGATGAGGAGGACGTTGGTGATATTGCTACCGTAGGCATTGCCAAGCGACAAGGGCGTCATCCCGTTCGCCGCTGCGAGGGCCGAGACCAACATTTCGGGTGCACTCGTGCCAAAGCCCACGATAATGAAGCCTACCAACAACGCCGGCATCTTCAAACGCGTGGCCAAACCCACCGCACCATCCACAAAGATGTCCGCGCTCTTGGTGAGCAACCACATCCCAAAGAGCATCCCCACGGATGCGAGGCCCCATTGTCCCCAAACGGGCAGTGCGGCAAAGAGTTCGGCCAAGTTCATTAGATTTCCTCCGGACGCGTAAAGAGGCCCGAACGCCATTCGCCGATCAAGACCGAACGTTCTTCACGCAAACCATAACGTTCAAATGCAGCTTTCACTTCAGGGTAAAGCGAATCCAAGATGCCAGACGCCACCAACGCGCCACCCGGCAAGACGGCGCAGGTCACTTCAGCAGCGTATTCAATCAGGACAGGGCCCAAGATATTTGCCAAAACCACCGCACCCTGGTCAAGATTATTCGCCAAGTCACGCGTTTCGTAAGGGATGACCACCTCATTGAGTTCGGCATTTTCGCGGGCCACGGAGACGGCATCCGCGTCGTAGTCAAAGCCGCGCACATGGGTGAAGCCCAACTTCTTGGCCGCAATGGAAAGAATGCCACTGCCGCAACCCATATCCAAGACGGGGCGGGTCAAATCGCCAACTGCGAGGGCATCCAAGAATTCCAAACACGCACGCGTCGTCGGATGCTTACCGGTTCCGAAAGACATGCCCGGATCCAAGGTAATCACCACCTCGCCATCGGCAGGCTGGTAATCCTCCCACGAGGGGCGAATCGTCACGCGGTCCGTAATCTTTTCCACGTGGAAGAAACGCTTCCACGCCTCCGACCAATCGGCCGCCGGAATCGTATCACGCGTCAATTCCACTGTCACACCGGCGAGTTCGGCCGTGGCACGCACAGCGGCTTCCACGTCATCGGCTTGGGTGGCCTCTTCAAGGAAGATATCCAAGCGCACGGTACCCGTTTCAATATCCTCCCAAACGGTCGGGGTAAAGGCATCCGCGTCCAACAATTCCAAAAGACATTCCGCCGCTTCCGATGAAGGAAGGACGGCGGAAACTGCAGTAATGTCTTGTGCTTTCACAAGCAACCTCACGCATTCGTCGGCGTTTGAGCCGTAGTTTTCTGAATATGCCACATCTGCACAATCGAGAGCATCTGCGACACGGTCCAGTAGAGACAGAGGGCCGAGGGCATCGAGTAGAACATAAAGAGCAACATCATCGGCATCATCCAGGTCATCATCTTCTTCTGAGCCGGATCACCTGCGCCAGGCGAGAGATGGGTCTGCAAGCCCATCGTGACCGCCGTCAAGATCGGCAAGATGTTCAACGGCACCGGCAAAATCCCTGCAAAGAGGTTTTCCGGCTGCGACAAGTCCGCAATCCAGAGGAAGCTCGAGAAACGGAGTTCCACTGCGGCACGCAAGACCGTGAACAAGGCAATGAAGATTGGAATCTGGATCAACATCGGCAAGCAGCTCGAGAAGGGATTCACTTTGTGCTCACGATAGAGCTTGAGCGTCTCCTGCTGCAACTTCTGCGGTTGATCCTTGAACTGCGCCTGGAGCGCCTTAATCTGCGGTTGAATCACGCTCATCTTGCGCATCGACACCGTGCTCTTGTGGGTGAGCGGCCAGAAGATGGCACGCACAAGCAAGGTCAACAAGATAATCGCCACACCATAGTTCGGAATGATGGCGTAGAAGAAGTTCAACAACGGCACGAGCAATTCGCAGAACCACGCGAACATGCCGAAGTCCATGATGCGTTCGGCATGGTTACCGAAGGCCTTCAAACCGCTCAACTTCTTGGGGCCGACATACAGACGCGTCACCACGCCCGTGGTCACACCCGCCTGCAACTGTTGGGCAGGATAGGTAAAGGTCGCATTCACGCGGTTAATCTGAAGCGTCTTGGCCGTCGCATTACGCGACACGCCATAGGTGCACGGTGCGGCCACCGGCGGCATCACCAACGTGGTGAAGAAGCGGCTCTTCAAGGCCACCCAACTCTGGGGCGTCGCCAATGCCGTTTCACCCGAGAGCGGCAAACCCGTGGGATCCGTGCTCGTGCCGCAACCCAAGAAGGCACTACGTGCGCCCAAGACCTTGGCCAAATCACCTTCGTGATACTCCGGCTTCTTTTCGCCCACTGCGAGCGTATCAAAGCCCATCGTGTCACCCGAAGCCTCAGTCAAACCAAAGGAACCGGCATTGAAGACATACGGCGCAATCGCTGCACCCTCAGCCGACGTAAAGGCATCGCGCACCGTTACCGCATAATCCTTTTCCAAGGTCACGGTACGTTCCAACGCAACGGTGCCCACCATCGTCTTGAAGACCAAGGTCTTCTCATCGGGCTGCGTCGCGGTGTAGGTCAAATAAGGTGCGACGCCATCGAACTTCAAGTTCATCAAGTCGCCTGTATCCAAGACCACAGGCGCAGCGTCATCGTTATTCGTTGCGCGGTAATCGGCCAATTCAGCCTTGGTCAAACGTGCACCCAAATCAGAGAAGGTCAACTTCACCTGTTCGTTTGCCAACGTGTAATAGTTCTGCGAAGCCGCCTCCAACGTTGCCACAGGAGCCGGTGCAACAGGCGTCACAGGTGCAACAGGAGCCGCAGGAGCCACCACCGGTGCAGGTGCGGCCACAGGAGCGGGCTGCTTCGGAGCCAAGTAATTCCAAGCAAAGTAAGCCGCCAATAACGCAATTAAAATCGCGACCCAAAGTTTATCATTCTTATTCATTCACATCTCACTTTTCTACTTTGTAGCAGGGGGCACGGGATCATACCCACCACGACAAAAGGGATTACAACGGACAATCCGCCATAACCCAAGCCCTAGTCCTTTAAAAAGACCGTGTGTTTCTAATGCTTCAATCATGTACTGCGAACACGTTGGGGAAAAACGGCAGCAGCCATATCCAAAAAAGCCATGGAGCGTCTGTTGATAAAAGCGCACACACGCCACCAATGCCGCGACTAACGTTCGTTGCACAGCCCCCTGCCTCACCGTGTTGCGCTCCGCTTCTGACGCGTCTGCCCAGGAATTAACCCCATCCGGCGACACAACTTGAGCAAATCACGACGCACCTCTTGACACGACATCGTCGTCAAATTGCGCCGGCCCAGCAACACAATATCGTAGCCCACCGCCAATTGCGGACGCTCCAAACGAAACGCCTCGCGCATCAATCGTCTTGCCCGACTGCGATCCACCGCATGGCGAAAGGTTCGCTTTGTGGTGATCACGCCCAAGCGCGTGCGCTCCTCCCCATTGGGCAAGACGCGCATCACTAAAGACGCACACGCCTCAGAGCGCCCCTTTTCAAAGAGCGCAGTGAAGCGTTCGGACGGCAAGCGATACGGTGCAAAAAGCAAAGGTGGCACCTTTTGGGAGCCACCTTCGGAAACTACGCCGCACACAGGGGAATCGGTCACAGCGCGCTCCCCAAATGATACACTTAAGCGTGGACCAGAGCCTTGCGGCCTTTTGCACGGCGACGTGCAAGAATCTTGCGACCACCCTTGGTAGCCATACGGGCGCGGAAGCCAATCTTGCGGACGCGCTTAATCTTGGAAGGTTGCCAAGTCATCTTCATGATACGTTTTCCTCTCGTCGTTGAGACCTATTCAAAAGCACAAATGAACCAATACTGTAGCAAATTCGTTTTTAATCTGTCAACTTTTAATTCTAAACGATCTTTCGAATGTTAACGCCTTCTGGTATAATACCTTATTATGAAACACACAATTAATAAGTTAGCGGTTATTGGTTCCCGCGATTTTGAAGACTACGATTGCTTGCGTAAGGCAATCCTTGAAAACGTTGACTGCGCCTCCCTGCAAACCATTATTTCGGGCGGCGCAAAGGGCGCAGATGCGTTGGCCGAACGCTTTGCAGCCGAGTTCAACCTCCCCACAGAAATCTATCCTGCCGATTGGAAACGCTATGGCCGCGCTGCTGGTCCAAAGCGTAACGACACCATCGCCAAAGCCTGCGATGGGTGTATCGCCTTCACCATCGGCGCCTCCAAGGGTACCCTGGACGCCATCAAAAAATGCCGCGCCAAAAATAAACCGGTCATCCATATTGCAGTTGAATAAACCCTGACGGACTGCTGCTGGTTGCGCGGTGGGGGTGTTGGAGCGTGGGCAAGGGGCAACATCGCGACGTTGCCGTAGCGGCAAACGGATACAGCGAAGAATCCCTGCACCGCGGCGTTACAACCAAAGGAGCGTCCAGTCGGTTTCACCGTTGGGGAGGCGTTCGACTTTGAGGAAGTTGCCGAGGAAGCTAGCGCTCCAGGTTTCGGTGGTGTCATTGGCGGTGGTGCGAATGAAGGGGAAGATGAGTTGTTCGCGAGTGCCATCGGCATGACGATTGTGACGATAGAGGAAACCCAATAAGCCCAAGGTGGAGGTCTGCTTCGCGGGAGCGACCTCTTGGTCAAAGAGCAAACCGAAGAGGCTGCTCCGTTTTATCGTGCCATCACGCGTACAACTGCGCTTGTAGGGAATACCGAGGAGCACGCGGAAGTTATCTTTGTAGAGATCTACCTTGAGCGTCTCGGGGTCGCCTCGTTCGTAAACAAGCGTGTCTTCAAAATCGCGGTAGGTCAAAAGCCCCAAGAGGCTGAACTGTTCATAAGTCGTAGTCACTTCGCGACGGAGCACGTTTGAACAATAACGATCCTCCTCGCGACACTTGGGCTCCGTGCAGTAGGAGAATTCATGACGGATGCACGATTCATCACGATAGAGAAGACCTCCCAAAAGGAGCGCGCGATCAACGTAGCGCGTCGTTGATTGTCCATGCCTCACATGCGAGTAATTGGCGTCGGAACAATTCCACAACAACCTTAACAATGCGTGACTCTCCCCTGAAATGCGGCGTTCGCATTCAGGCGTTTCGGGATTGAGGTCCTTGTACCCAGCGTTCGGCGAAAGGGCAATCTCGGTTTCATGTTCCCAATCCCAAAGCATTGACCACAACAAACGCTTCTCTTGGTCAATCGTTTGGGTCTCACACTGCATTGGATTCAAATTGTCATAGTCGCCATAACAGATCGCCGTTTCACTGTTATAGAGGCCGAGCAACAACGAAAAACGGTCGCCACCATCAAAGCTCTCACCCAAGGCGGTACGATAATGCGTGGAGCCCCACCCGAAGAGTGGCGTGCGGAAGGCGGTGGCGAGACGTTGGTTCTGCGCGCCATCACGTTCGGCAACAGCCTCATCCTTCCAGAGAATCCAACCGTAATTATGTTCCGTGGTACGCTTTTCGGATTTCAGACGACGATAGTCGCAAGCTGGACTATGGCGTGCCGCCCTGCAACTTTCAGCGCGCGAATAACGTTCCACGTATTGCCAACGGTAATCTTCAGAGGACCACAAACCGCCCAAGAGGCTATAATCATATCCTGTTTTTGCGGGATAGATGGCACCTGCGGGGAGCGATTCGGCGCCATAAAGGGTGCTCGTAGACTGTTGCCAGAGGAGAAGGCCAATATCATGTTCCTGCTTCTCCACATAAATGGGACGATGCTCAAAGAGGCTCGCGGTTTCATATTCACGATGGAGCTTATGACCATACAGCGCCCCCAGTAAGAGGTTCGAACGCGAGGCCTCATAACGCTTATCAGTGTTACGCGGTCCGCAAATCGCACAACGTTCCGCAGTATCACGACTGTACTTCATATTCGGACGATTGAGTGGCGTATCCCTGTGCGACCAAAGAAGACCGCCAAGAAGATTGATTTCGCGTTCATCGCCATTGGCCAAGATGGGAAGCAAGGGGCCAACACCCCAACTGCGCACCTTGGTTTCGCCGACAGCAAGACGGGTGGTGTTTAGATAACCCAACGCAGTCCACAGATTGCGTTGGGCACTTCCATCGGACGCCGTTTCGAAGTTCCAGTAGGCAAAGGGCAAACACCACCGCGCACTGTGGTAGCGTCCGACATTGAGCGCGTACCACCACGACTTGTCTGCGCCCCAACCGAAGAGCGGCGTCGCCCATGTGCCCGGCGCATCACGGCCGTCAATCGTTCGGAAGCAGAAGGGAAGCAACAAGTCACTGCGTTTGCCCGTAAGGTGATTCTCCCAATTCCAGTAAAACGGAAAGGTCCAAGCCCTGCTCTCGTCATCCGTAAGCGTCGCGCGCGGATGCTCCTTGGTTCCCACCCAACGTTGATGATGGGTCGAACCGTAAAGCGAGAAGAAGGAATTGCGTGCCCATGCGTCACGCGTAGTCGCGACCTCATTAGTTGAGACAGACGCCCTCACATTCGTCTCAACACCGCGACGGTAAAGCGGCGTCCACAACGAGTAGTCCTCTTTATCCTTTTCGGAGTAATAACTGAAAAAGGGGACAACGCCAACGTGTGATTTTTTAGGGGAAAGGCTGGAGAAGTAGAGCAAACTTTGAACAAAGGAATTGTCACCCCCCTTAATGTAATTGAAGAGGAACGGGCTGCCCATTGAAACACAATCAAAAGGGGCGCAACCCTGAGCACAGCGATGCGCATCAGAGAAGTAATAGGCTAACGGGAAGAGCAACCACCCATCTGAATCTTGAAACCAAACGGGGAAGAGGCGACTCTCATTCGTCTTCGTCGAGAGCGTCGCAATCAACCCAATATCGTGAATCCCGTGGTCGTAATTGTAAAAAGGTAAGGCCGCAAAGCAACCCGGCGACTTCTTGATCAACGGCCAGAGCGCATAATGTGCGCGACCATCGCCCATGTACAGCGGCCAAAAGAAGTCAAGGTCCCTACCCGACTCCTCCGTTAACGAAATCTCATGATAAGGCGTACGCGTTTGCGAAATGCAACCACAGAAAAACGCAAGGCTAAGGCTGAACAAAAGAAAGACGCGAAACCGACCATTCATGCCGACCCCCTCATCGAAACCAAACATCCATGAACACCACTATGTTACCACTTTTGGGATTACTGGTTAATCGTTAGTCGTTATTTATTGCACGGTGGGACCGTCGGAGTAATGGGAGGGGCACACCCCCAAGCCCCTGCAAAACATCCCAACAAAAAAGCGCTCGGATTGCTCCGAGCGCTTGTTATTTCCCTTTTGGAACGCATTACTTTGCGATGAAGGGATCGAGGTGCCAGATGTCCTTGGCGTATTCAGCGATGGTACGGTCGCTCGAGAACTTACCCGCGCAAGCGGTGTTCATCAAGGAGGCCTTGTTCCATGCCTTCGGATCACGATAGAGGGCTTCCACGCGGTCCTGAGCTTCGATGAAGGCCGGCAAGTCCTGGAGCAACATGTAGTAGTCGTTGAAGTCCAAGAGGTTCTTCAAGAGCGGTTCGAAGATGCCAGGCGTCATCAAGGAGAAGACGTTACGGCGGATCATATCGAGGGCGCGCTTGATTTCCGGGTTGGTGTCGTAGATCTTGCGCGAGTTGTAGGTCGGGCGAAGCTTTTCGACTTCTTCCGTCTTAAGACCGAAGATCACGATATTTTCGTCACCCACTTCTTCAGCGATTTCCACGTTTGCACCGTCGAGGGTACCGAGCGTGATTGCGCCGTTGAGCATCAACTTCATGTTACCCGTACCCGAAGCTTCCATACCTGCGAGCGAGATCTGCTCGGAGACGTTGGCAGCGGGGATGATCTTTTCGGCCAAGGAGACGCGATAGTCGGGCAAGAAGGCGACTGCGATACGACCACGCACGAGCGGGTGGTTGTTCACGACTTCTGCCACGCCATGGATCAAGCGGATAATGAGCTTAGCGACCCAGTAACCAGGAGCGGCTTTTGCGCCGAAGATGAAGACGCGCGGATGCACATCCAAATCAGGCTTTTCGATGAGGCGGTTGAAGAGCACGATGATGTAGAGCACCAAGAGGAGCTGACGCTTGTACTCGTGCAAACGCTTCACCTGCACGTCGAAGATGGCATCGGGGTTAACCTGGAAGCCGAGCGTGTTGAAGATGGTGTTCGCCAAGATCTGCTTGTTGGAACGCTTGATGTCGGCAAACTTATCAAGGAATGCCGCATCGTCAGCGAACTTCTTCAAGCCCTGCAACTTGGAGAGGTCGGTGATCCATTCGTCGCCGATTGCATCGGTGATGAGGTTGGCCAAACGGGGGTTCGCCTTCAAGAGCCAACGACGCTGGGTGATACCATTGGTCTTGTTGGAGAAGTGGTCGGGCATCATTTCGTAGAAGTCACGGAAGGTGGACTTCTTGAGGATGTCCGAGTGAAGGGCTGCCACACCATTGATGGCGCTCGTACCGACCAAGCAGAGGTTGGCCATACGGACCGACTTGTTGCCGCCTTCATCAATGATGCTCATGCGGCTGAGACGAGCCAAGTCACCAGGATAGAGGTTGGCCACCTGCTGCAAGAAGCGGGCATTGATTTCGTAGATGATCTGCATGTGACGCGGCAAGACGCGTTCCATCAACGGCACCGGCCACTTTTCGAGTGCTTCAGGGAGCACCGTGTGGTTGGTGTAACCCGTGCAAGCGCGAACGAGCTTCCATGCTTCATCCCAAGCGATGCCTTCCACGTCCACGAGGATGCGCATCAATTCGGGGATCACGAGCGTCGGGTGCGTATCGTTCAACTGCACGAAGACATACTTGGCCAAGTGACGCCATTCGTGACCTTCTTCACGGAAGCGGCGCAAGATATCATGAATCGAAGCCGCCACGAAGAGGTACTGCTGACGCAAACGGAGTTCCTTACCCTGCGTGGTGGAGTCATTGGGGTAAAGCACCTTGGTGAGGTTTTCTGCGAGCACCTTGGCTTCCACAGCTTCGATGTAGTCACCGCGGTTGAATTCATCCAACGAGAATTCGTTCGTTGCCTGAGCGCTCCAGAGGCGGAGCGTACCAATCGTGGTGCCCTTGTAACCGACCACGGGCAAGTCATAAGGCACAGCCTGAACCTGCTGATCCGGCACCCACACCCATTCATCGCGACCCGTGCGGCCAGTGTAGTGTTCCACATGACCACCGAAGCCCACGAGGCAGGTGTATTCAGGGCGCTGAATTTCCCAAGGATAACCGTACTTCAACCAGTTATCGGGTTCTTCACGCTGTTCGCCCAACTGGATACGCTGGCGGAAAATACCATAGTCATAGCGCAAGCCATAACCCGTCGCCGGCAAGTTCAACGTGGCGAGCGAATCGAGGAAGCACGCTGCCAAACGGCCCAAACCGCCGTTACCGAGACCTGCATCCATTTCATAGTCGCGCAAACGGTTCCAATCGAGACCGAGCGAATCCATTGCTTCGCGGCACTGGTCTTCGAGACCGAGGTTGATCACGTTGTTACCGAGCAAGCGGCCAATCAAGAATTCCAACGAGAGATAGTACACGCGGCGGACCTTGGCCGAACGGTAAGCGTCCTGCGTTGCCATCCAGCGATCGACGATACGGTCACGCACAGCAAGCGCGAGCGCCTTGTAGCAGTCACGCTCGGTTGCGCGGTCGTCGCTCTTAGCCAACGAGAAACGCATGTTCCACAAAAAGTCCTGGGCGAGACCTTCAGCACTCAAATCGGCAGAGGGGTGATTAGCCGGCAGGGTAACGGGTTCGTTTTTAATATTTTTGGCGTTAGCCATAACACTATTCCTTACTTCTTTTATCAAGCTCTTTTGGCGAACTTAGCCTTTGATCTTATTCTTGGCTTCATTCGCGCGCAATTCGCGGCCCATCACCTTGCGACCATTGATGGCCTTGATGGCGGCTTCAGCCTCTGCGCGGTAGATCATCTCTACAAAACCGAAACCTTTGCTCTTGTGATTGTGACGGTTCAAAATGACGCGAGCACGCTTCACGGTGCCATGCTTAGCGAAAAGCTTGCGCAACTGCGCATCATTCATGTCATAACTCAAATTGCCCACATAGATCTCAATGAGTTCCTTGGGGCCCTGCGGGGTCTTTTTGCCAAACAATTGGCGGATCATCGAAAACAAACTCATGTTTGCTCTTTCTTTCTCTTCGGGTTCATTCTCCGCAAGGCGCTTCATCCTGCCCTTTTGGACGGCACAGCATGATTAACCCTGCGGAAGGTCCCCTCAGCATTAGTTGAGGAAACCTGCAAGTTGGTTGCGACGCGACGGGTGACGCAACTTGCGCAACGCCTTCGACTCAATCTGACGAATACGTTCGCGAGTCACGCCAAACATTTTACCAACTTCTTCCAAGGTGCGCGGAATACCATCGGCCAAACCGAAACGGCTATCCAACACCTGACGTTCTCTTTCATTCAAGGAGTAGAGCACTTCGCGCAAACGTTCACGCAGCAACGTGTAAGCCGCCACATCTTCCGGACGTTCAATGCTCTTGTCCTCAATAAAGTCACCAAAGTGTGCATCTTCACCATCACCCACCGGGCTCTGGAGCGAAATGGGCTGCTGCGCCATACGGCTCACCTGGCGGACACGTTCCACCGGCACACCCATTTCATCTGCTGTTTCTTCAGGGGTCGGCTCGCGGCCGAGTTCCTGCAACAACTTCTTCTGCACACGCAACAACTTGTTGATCGTTTCAATCATGTGCACCGGAATACGAATCGTACGCGCCTGGTCCGCAATCGCACGCGTTGCCGCCTGACGAATCCACCACGTTGCATACGTGGAGAACTTGTAACCGCGCTTGTATTCGAACTTTTCCACAGCCTTCATCAAGCCCGTGTTACCTTCCTGAATCAAGTCCAAGAAGCTCAACCCGCGGTTCATGTACTTCTTCACGATGGAGATCACCAAACGCAAGTTGGCCTCCACCATTTCCTTACGCGCCTGTGCACCATCACGCAATGCCGAACGCAACTCTTCGAAGCGCTTCATGAAATCAGCCGCCGGCATCCCGAAGGTCTTTTCGACCTCCTTCTTCTCGACTTCCAAATCACGCAACTTCTGGTCACGCTTACGGCTGCGCCCCTGACGATTCAACTTGCGCTGCTTAATCAACAATTCCTTAAACGGACGATAAAACTTCTCTTCCGCGTAGCTGCAGATCGTTTCCAACATCTTCTGCTTGAACTGCAACGAATCATACTTCGCACGCATTGCCACGCACAACTCATCCAAATGCTTCTGAGCCGCGGCCAAGGCCTTCGGATTCTTGCCATCCAACTCCGCAATCGCCGCATACGCCGCCGTCATCTCTTCAGCCATCGCCTTCAAGACATCACGCTCCGGACGCATCACCTCCACATAGTGGTCACGGCTATTGTTGTACTTATCCGTCACCACGCGGTCAAAACGTTCGCGGCCCACATCCAAGCCTTCCAACACATACGCGTAGAGACGCGGCGCCACCGGCAAACGGTTGAAGCAATCCACAATCGTGGCCTCACTCTTTTCAATACGCTTGCAGATTTCCACTTCCTGCTCACGCGTCAAGAGCGACACCTGACCCATCTGATGCAAATACATGCGAATCGGATCATCCGTGTAATCCACACGCGCCGCCGCTGCATCAGCCCCCTGCTCCTCAACAGCCGCCTCAAAATCCTCGACCTCTACCACGCGAATATTCATCGCGCTCATAATGTTCAAATAGAGCTCGATATCCGTATCACGAATGATTTCCTTCGGCAAATACTCGTTCACCTGAGCGATCGACAACACGCGATTCTGCTTCTCAGACAACACGACCAACTGCTTCACACGATCACGGCACTCTTCGCGTTCTTCCAACGCATCCAAATCTTCCAAAGCACGCGCCTTGCGAGCCTCATCCTCAGACTGGTTGAAGACCTCACGCAAACCCGACTGACTCGTCAAGCCACCCAACGCATTATCCTGGTCGTCACCCGTAACGGCCTCTTCTTCAAATCCGCGATCATCAAAATTGACCGACTTCAGCACCCCCTGATGCTTCGCCTCGTCATAGAATTCGCCGCCGACCGATTCCGAATCCTCGAAATCCTCGCCCAAAAGATCCTCATCACTCTCCAGACCATAACCGCCGCTGAGCTGATCCTTCTTGGCCAACTCCTCAATCTCTGCATCGGTCATGCTGCTAATGACTTCATCACCCACATCACCATCCATCTCACCAAAACCCGCCATTTCGGGTTCGGCAACGACAGCCTTCGGCTTGCGACCACGACGCCCCGGCTTCTTCTCCACAGGCGCAGCCACCTCCTCAACCACCTCCTCAGCCTTACGCTTACGCGGCTTCTTCACCTTCTCCTCCTGAATCGACACCTCGGGCATCTCCTCCACGGCCTCCTGCTTCTTAGCGCGAGCAGACACCTTCTTCTTCGACACCTCTGCCTCAGAAACAGCCTGCTTCACCTGTTGCTTTGCCTTGGAACCCGACTTTTCAGCTTTCGCCATATCCAACTCCTCCAATGAAAATAAACCCGCTTTATTCGCGAATTGTTTATATATAATTATACCAAAAGTAACACACACTTTCAAAGAAGTCAACCACTTTTTTAATTTTTCTTGAAAATAATCCCAAAACCTTGCAAAATCAACCCTTTTTCAACCCCCATCTAACCCCAAAAGCACCCCACTCCACCCCAAAAACCCAAAACCTGCGCAACTTGACAAAAGCAACCCACACCCACTCGCACCCACCCACACCCATTACCAATCTCATTGATTACCTATGTGGGGCGCCAGCCTGCGCCCCTAAGGGACTAGGAAATAGACGAAATGACAAACCTCTACTGCGCTTGACGCGATTAGGACTCCACCACATTTGGAATCGCTCCATAACGATTCGTGCTGGGTTCACTTGGCAAATGAAGCCACCACCACACGAGTGGCAATGGCACAAGCAACAACACTAACAGCAACCACCATCCCGAACGCCCTGTGTCGTGCAATCGGCGAATAAAGATGAAAATCGTAGGAAGAATGGAAACAACCCAATACGTGCATAACAGCGCGGAACCAAGTGGCATCAGTGATTCCATTATTTGAGCATCACCGTCCACCCAAGCTTCCAAGGTGGATAAATTAACAGACACTTGTACCACAAAGGTCGTTATAAAGAAGTGAAACCAAAAGGCAAAAATCATCTCCGAACGCGAGGCTCGCCCCTTTACAGTCCACCCCATCCAGAACTTGTCCACCGCCTCACAAAAACCGACTTCCCGTTGAATCGGCCTTGCAGGCTTTTCCGCTTGAACGTCAATCGCATCCATCCCAAGCTCCTTCCCTATGTTCATCTAAAAAGGCGGTCTGCCTTACCATTTAATGGACGAGAATAATACACTAATCCATTTACATTGTCCACAAATCCTTACTGATCGCTTCCTTTTAGATGGAATAACATAATTGAGAATTTATACATCCATTCGCTCAGCCATTGTTCAAAAAGGGAATCTTGTTGGAGCCCATCAGATTGGATTCATCATCATTCCCGAGGTGTATCCTGCGATGAAGTTAAATACTGATTTGCTCGGGCCATTTTGTAGTTATAGACAATCTTAGCGAGTGCTTGAGTCACTTTGGGATGATCCTCTTTCTTAAGAAGATAAAAAAAGACCGATCGTGAAGTATTCCCCTGTGAAAGATAGTCAAAAACAAAACAATCACTATAACCAAATAAAGGAATATCACTTCCAGGCTCAGTTAAACGAACAAATTCATTACAATCCAAGAAATGTGTTAGCGTATACTCTACACAAACACCTACGGCACGATGATAAACGATAATTCGTCGTTCCGTTATGTAAAAAATGGAGTTTGCAATATCAAGCGCACTTGTAAATACTGCGACCAATAGAAATATCCCAGTAACAATCCCACTCCAAGACGCCAAATTCCCCCACGCATCATTGACACAAGCTACATGGATAGACAATTCAATCTCTGCAAGCGCTAGTAGAACCACAAAAATCTGAGGAATTCGAAAAAAACCTCGCCAAACAGGCCCTCCATGCCCTTGGAAATAAATCTCTTCATCCTCCTTTGGCAAAACCTCATCCTCGCGTTTACGTACAAAAAGTTCAAACCATGTATCTGTGGATGAGTTACGGCTTCCCGGCTTCCATTCAAAACGCTGATACCACATTGATAGTCCTTTAAAACCATTTAAACCATTCTGTTAAATCATGTTCATATCGATAAGAACCAAACCTTCATCAATTTTAACAAACGCTGTCACCGAAAACTAGCGAGTGCCCCCTCATCTGGTCATAATACGTTCTAAGGCTTCCATTGATTCTTCGTCTCCTTGATTCGCAGCCAAACGATACCATTTAATCGCATCTTCGATTGATTGCACAACGTTATTGCCACTTTCATAACATTGGGCTAAAACACATTGCGCTTTTGCATGACCACGCTCTGCTGCTTTAAGAAACCATTCAACAGCAGTCTTCATTGATTGAACAACGCCATCACCATCCTCGTAGCATCGACCTAAATTATACTGCGCTAAAGCAAAACCTTGATTTGCTGCTTTGAGATACCATTCAATACCTTCGGTCAATCGCTTTTCTCCACCCGTTCCTGTCATGTAACAAACCGCTAAATTATTTTGAGCCATTGCACATCCTTGTTCTGCAGCCTTCTGATACCATTTTCGTGCTTCAACATGATTTTGCTTCACCCCCTGACCATAATCATAACTTAACCCCAAATCGTATTGAGATAATGCATCTCCCAATATTGCAGCCTTAAAATACCATTTAACCGCTTTTTTAGGATTGACTTTAACGCCTTCACCAACAAAATAAGAATTTGCAAGTGCTCGCATCGCTTCACTTACACCATGGCGAGCAGCTATTCGATTTAATTGAAAGGCGCGTTTATAATTACGTTGACACCCCAAGCCAAAAGCGTAATAATAGCCCAAAATAGCGACAGCCCCATAATCCTTTCCACGAATTGCACAATCCCATAAGCACCGACACGCTTTTGCATATTCACCTTTTGAGTCATACATTTCTGCTAACGCTAACACATTCTTCGTCCAATCTGACTTTATGAACCCAAATCGTCTTTTCATAAACACTCCCATTCACATGCCGTATTACCACGCGCCCAACGCACAGGACGGTTTTCCGCATTGTCAAGGCCATCTCGTAGTCCTTTTCCAATATAACACTTCATATACATTCTCGTCTCCTCGTTTTATTTCCAAATAGACGTTATAATCTTTCTCTGTACGGATTAATCTAGTCCCTTGTAAAGTAGAGACCTCTTTCCAGCCTTCATAAACCTTCAATTTACGAACCAGCGGCTCAATAGGTGCAAAAGTCTTAAATTTAAACGTTATATCATCTGTGTCGCAATTGCGAAATACGTCAAAGCATTCTCCTGAATCAACAAAGAGATGAAATGACGTATCATTTAGTTTCTCCAAGGGGTACGGTAAGTATTCCGAACATCCTAAAAAGAAAAACATTAGCAATACGATTAATACATGATAATTGCAAGTCATCCCCCCTCCTTCAATTCATCCACCAGTCCACATCCAATCCTCCAAGGACAACACTATGCTACACCTTTTCCCCAACCCACATCAAGGTGTTTATTGAGATTGAGGTTTTTTAGCCAAACAATGCGAAACGGCTGCTCACCCACTTGCTCAGATAGATGAAATCTAGAGTGTTTCCTCTTGAACAAGAAAATCAAGTTCTACCATTTGCAGTAGTGCCAATTTCCGTGCTTTCTTTGTATTCCGTGGTTTCACCCTCTGTACCGCTCCTATGGAGATGATACCAAAAAATGGGGAAAACCGCAAATTTCATGATTTAGGAAAGTGTGAAATAAGGGCAATTTTGGGCGATTTTGGGG
>JAFYMU010000205.1 GCA_017548245.1 Kiritimatiellia bacterium
ATCCTATTTACCCTCGAAAGGCAAGTGAAAGCCAAAATAGTCGCACAAGCGAGAGAAGTTCAAATCCGATTTCTAGAGAAGAGCCTTCGAGCCAAGATAAACCGATACAGCACGTGACCGCGTTTGGGCAAGTGTTGCGCAGGTTTTTATTTTTCATGGCAAGGCCCTTTTTCGCCTTCAATAAAACAAGGTAAAACGGGGCGTTTTTGAGCTCTTTTTGCGTCAAACGGGTAAAAGCGAATGCAGGGGGAGTCATTCTTGCGAATAGTGATTGACCCAAACGAAAAAATAAGTTATTATTTTTATAAATTGTTCCTTTGGAGCAGGTCACAGAGTAGCGTTTATTACGGAGTTTTAAAGGATGAGTTTCTTCTCGACTCGCAGAGGTTTTTTGAAGGCTTCTGGAATGACGGGCGCAGCGACGATGGTGGGTTCGCTCGGTGCTGTTATTCCGACACGCAAGTATGCGCATGTTGGCAACTTGGCGTGTGCACCCCTGGAAACGGTGAAGGTGGGTGTGATTGGCCTCGGTATGCGTGGTCCTGGTGCCGTTTCTCGTCTTTCTGCAATCCCGGGCGTTCGCGTTACGGCGCTTTCCGATTTGTACAAGGCTCGCGTTGATGCGCGCAATGAATGGTTGGCCAAGAACGGCTTCTCCACGGCGAAGGCCTATTATGGCACGGAAGATGAATGGAAGAAGTTGGTTGAAGACCCCGAAGTCAACTTGGTCTACATCGCCAGCCCGTGGCAGTTGCACGTGCCGATGGTGTTGCACGCGTTGGACTGCGGCAAGCATGTGGCTTGCGAAGTGCCGATGGTCTTTACCGTTGAAGAATGCTGGCAGATTATCAACAAGGCAGAAGAGAAGCGCGTCCACTGCATGTTGTTGGAAAACTGCTGCTACGGCGAAAACGAACTCTTGGCGTTGAATTTGATCCGTAATAACATGCTGGGCACCTTGGTGCACGGCGAAGGCGCTTACATCCACGACTTGCGCGGTTGGAACTTCCGCGAAAACTCTTACGAAGGCTTTTGGCGTTTGAAGTGGAATGCCCAGCACACGGGCAACCCTTATGCCACGCATGGTCTCGGCCCGATTTGCCAGTACATGGGCATTGGTCGTGGTGACCAGATGCGCGTTTTGACGGCGATGAACTCGGGTGAATTCGGCTTCAGCGAATATGTCAAGGCCCATCAGGCTGAAATTGACGCCCTTTCGGCGAAGTCCTCTGGCGCTAAGTATGGCATGACCGATAAGGAAGCGCTCCGTGGTCCTTGGGCTCAGGGCGATATGTCGACCGCCATCATCAAGACGGAGATGGGTCGCACCATTATGGTTCAGCACGACACCACCAGCCCGCGCCCCTACACGCGCCTCAATCTCATTAGCGGCACGAAGGGTATCCTTAAGGATTATCCGCTTCAGATCGCACTCGACCAGAAGTATGATGCGCCCCACTTGGGTTGGGCAACGCCTGCGCAGATGAACGAAATCATGGCGAAGTATCGTCACCCCTTGTGGCGTGAATCGGGCGAAATCGCCAAGAAGATGGGCGGCCATGGCGGCATGGACTTCTTGATGGACTTGCGTCTCTGCTACTGCTTGCAGAACGGTTTGCCGTTGGACATCAACGTCTACGAATCGTGCCAGTGGTCGGTAATTGCTGGTCTCACCGAAGAATCGTCCAAGAAGGATGGTATGCCGGTGATTGTGCCGGACTTCACCCGTGGCGCTTGGAAGGAACTCTCGCCGCTCGGCATCGAAACGGTGAAGTTCAACCTCGATGCGGATAAGGCCAAGACCGACAAGCAGATGAGCGTCTAATTTTGATTTTTCACTTAACTTGAAACTTTTAACACCCAAACTAGAGGAGTAATAACATGTCCGACTGCACTTGTTGCACACTTAAGTACACCCCTACTTTTGACCCTAACTTCAAGCCAGCTTTCCTCAAGCTCCGCAAGATCCGCGAAGCTGCTAAGGCTGACCCTGAAGCAGGTTTGATCGTCATTGCAATTGAACGCGACAACAACGCGATCAATCGTTATGAATTGCCCTATCCTAAGGCAGCATTGGAATGCAAGGGCTTCCCGAAGTTCGTCGAACGCCTCGTGAAGTTCATGCTCTGGTCCGCAGGTGGCTACAAGATCATGATCGACGCTCCTGAAGCCGTCATCGAAAAGATCAAGGCTGACTACACCGAAGAAGGTGAACGTTCCTTTGACTATGGTTTCTTCAAGACCGTTTATGGTCGCCCGATCGAAGTCGTTGCAATGCCCGCAGCTGAAATTCCTGCTGGTCACGACCTCGCCATCTCCCTCGGTGGCAACATGAATGGCAACCGCATCGGTTTCGACCTCGGCGGCTCTGACTTCAAGTTGACCGCAATGGTCAATGGCGAAAGCGTGTGGCAGAAGGAAGTGCCGTGGGATCCCTACAACGCAACCGACGCTGCTTACCACTACGACCACATCAAGGCTGGCTTCGAAGAAACCCTTTCTCACCTCCCCGGTGGCAAGGTGGATGCAATCGGTGGTTCCTCCGCTGGTGTGATCGTGGACAACGAACTCCGCCACGCTGGTCTCATCAAGGGCATCAAGGATCCTGACCAGTATCGTCAGGCTCAGCTCCTCTTCAAGCGCCTCAAGGCTGACTACAATGTCCCGATGGAAGTCGCTAACGACGGTGACGTCTCGGCGCTCGTCGGCCGCCTCGCACTCGGCAAGAAGGGCATCATCGGTTTGGCAATGGGTACCTCCGAAGCTGTCGGTTACATCGACAACTCCGAAAAGGGTGTGCTCACCGGCCGTATCTCCGAACTCGCTTTCGCTCCTGTGGACGTGAACTGCGACGCAGCCGTTGACCCCTGGTCGGGCGATGC
>JAFYMU010000206.1 GCA_017548245.1 Kiritimatiellia bacterium
CCACGTTGGCCGATTCCAAACATCCCTGCAAGAGGTTGTAACCAATCGTGGAGGGAATTGCCACCACCAAGCCGACGACGGTCGTCAACAAGGCCGAGGAGATGCCCGGTGCCAATTGGGCGATGTCGGCGCTACCGCTGGCGGCCATTGCTTGGAAGGCGTACATCACGCCCCACACGGTGCCGAAGAGACCCATCAAGGGGGCGGAGCTCGTGAAGATGGCAATCCAGGTCATACCCGGACCGCTCAACCGCACGCACTCTTCTTCGATGGTGTGGGCGCAGACCGATTCCACCAAGTCCATCTGCTTGCGCGTCAGGCTCAAACGGTAGTTGGGATCCATCGACATACGCTTGCGCTGTTCCAAGGGAACTAACGAGGCGAGGCGTTCGCAACTCTTACGGTAGACCTGGCCAATGGGGGTCTCTGACAAGGCAGCGGGATTGTGTGCATTTTCGATGAAGATTTGCAACGGATCATCGGTTCGCACAAAGGTGTCAACGAAACGTGCCGACTGGTCATGTATGTCGCCCAACTTGGTCCTTTTGCTGAGCATCATTGCCCACGAGCAGATACTCATCAAAATCTGCGCAATCACGATGCACTGGCCCATAACATCCGAGTCTACAAAGGCTCGGACGGGACCTAATGTGCCAACGCTAAGGAGCAAGGAAGAGAGCATAGCCCTTAAATCCTTTCAGGGGTGGGGATGCCCAAGAGGTTCAAGCCGCCGCGCAAGACCTTCGACACGGCATCGCACAAACGGATACGGCAATCACGCACGGCGAGATCTGCCTTGAGCACAGGCGAGCTCTGATAGAAGCTGCTGTAGAGTTGGCTCAGCTGATAGAGATAGTCGGCCAAGACGCTCGGCTTGCAGAGATCGCCCGCACGCTGCACGGCATTGGGATATTGCAAGAGGTGAAGGGCGAGTGCCTTTTCGGCATCGCCAGTAATAAAGAGGGGGTTATCCTTCGGTTTGCGACCAGTTTCTGCGTAATAACGGGCGAGCAAGGAGTTCAAACGCGCATTGGCGTACTGCAAGTAGGGGCCGCTATTGCCTTCAAGGGCAAGGGCACGTTCCCACGTGAAGACAATCATCGTGGCCGGGTCGTGCGAGAGGTCGGCATACTTGATGGCACCGATGCCGATCGCTTCAGCGAGGGCGGCGCGTGCTTCTTCCGTCCAATCGGGATGAGACTCATCCACAATCTTGCGAGCACGGGCGGCGGCTTCGTCCAAGAGCGTTTCTAACTTAATCACGTTGCCCTGACGGGTCGAGAAGGTGCCTTCAGGCAGGCGCATCAACCCGAAGGGCACGTGCTGAAGCGCGGCCTTGGTGCAGAAGCCCAACTTGTTGCAGATGGCAAAGAACTGCTTGAAGTGCAACTGCTGACGGTCGTCGGTCACATAGATGATACGCGCAGGGTCAAATTCTTCGGTGCGCGACTTCACCGTGGCGATGTCGGTCGAGGTGTAGTTGAAGCCGCCATCGCGTTTACGCACAATCGCGACTTCGAGGCCTTCGTCCTTCATGTCCACAATCCATGCGCCGTCACTCAAGGTGGCTAATCCCTTTTCCTTGAGCGTTTCCACCACGGGTTCCAACATGGGCTGGTAGTAGCTTTCGCCGCGATAGAGGTTGAAGCTGACATCGAGACGGTCATAAATGCGACCAAATTCGCCGAGGGAGATGTCAATAAAACGCTTCCAGACGGCGAGGTTTTCTTCGTCGCCCGCCTGCAACTTCACGAGTTCTTCACGGCAGGTGTCCAACCATACAGGGTCTTCCTTGGTGGCGTTGTAACTCTGCACGTAGACCTTTTCGAGCAGTTCCACGGTCAGGTTGGCGCGTTCGTCGTCGGTGAGGAAGCGGCGATAACCCATGATGAGGATGCCAAATTGCGTTCCCCAGTCGCCCAAATGGTTGTCGGCAATGACGAGATAACCCAGCGCACGCAAGATACGGTCAATCGCATTACCGATCACGGTGCTGCGGATGTGGCCGATGTGCATCGGCTTGGCAACGTTCGGCGACGAGTAGTCAATCACGACCTTTTCATTCGCCCCGCTCTGCGGAATGCCGAGATGGGGGTCGTCGCTGAGCGATTCCACGCCAGCGGCAAGGGCGCGGTTTGAGAGCGTCAAGTTAATAAATCCAGGACCTGCCACTTCCACCTTTTCCAAGATTTCGGGCAAGGGGAGAGCCTTAATCACTTCTTCTGCCAAAGCACGCGGATTCTTGCCAGCGCGCTTGGCGATGCCCATCGCATCATTGCACTGCCAATCACCAAAACGGGTGTCCTTCGAGGGAACCACTTTGCCACCGCCACATCCCGGCACCACTGCCTCAAATGCGGCACTCAACCATTGCTTTGCAAGACCTTCGCAATCCATCTAAATACTCCTTGTGAAATACAAATTCTCTATTATTGTATCAAAGATAGGAATTAAAAGCATCTGAAAAAGGTAAAGAGAGGGGGCTTTTTGAACCTTTTTTAGGGCTTTTGATAGGGATTGATGGGTGGATGCTCGCGCTTTTGGCAACGCGGTGCGAATGCTTTGGGTGGAAGACGCGTGTAAACGTTGGCGACGGTTTACGCGGTGCCTGCGGTTCAGCGTTTCGTGATGCCACGTTTGACTTGCCCCTCATCCCCTCACACAAAGGAATCAAAAAGCCCCTGTTTTGGAAAAATTGATGCACAACTCCAACCCTCCTTTTAGGATAACAAATTTCTTGAAAACGCGCAAATTTCATATTTAAGAAAAGGTTGAAATGAGGACGAAAAAGGACGATTTTGGGGGTAAACTTGAGCCTATTTTGCAGAAAACTCAGCTTACTTTGCACGTCAATGTAAGTTATGTTGATCGTCAATGTAAGTTGAGTTGTTCTGCAACATAACTTATGTTGCCCCAAAAGGAGGCTCTACAGAGACTCGCGAAAGCCTCTTTTTTCACCGAGGAAGCTGCTGTAGACGACTTGGCAACGGCTCATTTTTGCGATAAGATGTTGATTGATAAGGGGTTATTTGAAATTGCAAAGGTTTGAAAAAGGCCCTAAAAAGGGGGCAAATTAAGAAAAAGTAAAAAATGTTGAAATGCGCGTTTGGGGGCTTCAAAATCATCAAAAGGTGACCTACCTGCGTAAGGCGAACGCGAGGCATCGCGGTGCGGATTGTGCAGGCGGTGTGTTTACAATTGGCTGCAACTATTTCCCCCTTTAGGGGGATTTTGTAAAGAAACCTCCGCACAGGTGGACAAAGTTGTGGCATAATATAGGTAGTGAGAAAGAAAGAACCCGTCCATGTCTGAACCTGAATTATCCTTATGCCCGGAATTGGGCGTGTTGGGGTGTGATACTGCCGCGTTGGTAGAGGTCTCCCGTCAATTTGCCGAATTTGAATTTGAAGCCTTGCATCGCAATGAATTGACAGCTGCGCAAGTGGCCGCAGATAAGGCGGATTGGGCTGCCACGGGTTCGGCCCTCGGCGATGTCTATCAGGCATTATGCGATGGGGCGAATGAAAAAGCGATGGATGCCCTGCACGCGATTGAAACGATTCTGATGCGTCACGGTGTCTTGGTGCCGCAGCCTGTGGTGTCGGGTCAAACCGAATTGGAGGTGGCAGATGGCGAATAAGGCAAAGACCGCGCTTCTCTGCGCTTACACCTTGGCTCGTGCAAAACAGTTTTCCGAGGCCGAGGCCCTCATTCTTTCTCACGACGAACTCTCCAAAACGCCTGAAGCCATTGACCTTTTGGCCCGCATCCGTATGGAAGAGGGCGATATCGCTGAGGCGCGTCGTCTGTGGCAGGGCATTCAATCGATTTATCCCGAACATCAACCCTCCCGTGTGGCCCTGAAGACCATGGGGCGTCGTCAAGTCAAGGTGAAGTGGACCTTGGTGTTGGCCTATCTGATGCCCGTTGTCTTAATAGCAGGGTTTGGCATTGGCATTTTGTTCGCAAAGGGCGCATCGGAACCCCTTCCTGCGGCTCCCACGATGGAACGTGTGGTGTGGGATCGCATTCCTACGCAGGCGAAGTTGAACGCCCTCAAGGTCTACCAAGGCCGCGTTCGCCGTGTGCTCGTAACCTCTGAATTCTTCTCAAAACCCGAGACGCAGTTCGCCCGTAATGTGGTGACGCAGGCGTTGGCCCTCAATCTTGCCATTCCCGAATCGGCGGTTTACTATGGCGCCGCAACGGATGAGCAGGGCGAGGATGAAATCCAGTTGGAGTTGGAACTGCTGTGAGTCAGCGACCCAAGACAGCGCTTGTTTTAGGCAGTGGTGGTGCGCGCGGATGGGCGCACATCGGGGTGATTCGTGCCCTGTTACGCCGCGGCTTTGTGCCTGACTTAATTGTGGGCACAAGTATTGGTGCGTTGATTGGGGCGATGTTGGCTGCGGGTGTCTTTGAGGCGTTCGAACGGGAGATTGCGGACCTTTCGCCGATGAAGTTGGCCAAGTTCTTCACTGAGATGCACTTGCCGCAGGCGGGCCTCTTGTCGGGTAAGCCGATTTTGGAGTGGTTGGAGCAACCGCATCTGTTGGGTAAGCATTCCTTTGCTTCGCTCAAGATTCCCTTTGTTGCGGTGGCGACTGATTTGTATCGCGAACGAACCGTGATGTTGAATGAGGGGCCTGTGGCCCAGGCGGTGCGTGCTTCGATTTCGATTCCAGGCATCTTTGATCCGGTGGTGCGCGATTGCGCGGTTTTGGTTGATGGCGGGCTCTCCTCGCCAGTCGCCGTTCGCGAGGCGCGTCAATTGGGCGCAGAGGTCGTGGTGGCGGTGGATATCAACACCCTGTCGCCAGAGGATAAACTGGCACCCGAGGGATTGACGCCCCAGATGCCGACGCTCTTTGCAACGCTGTTGCAGACGATGCGCGTGATTGAGAATGAGACGTGCCGTCAAACGTTGAAACAGGATGCGCCAGAGGTGCTCATCCGTCCGGCTGCAGGCCACTTGCAGACCTTGGAATTTCATGCTGGAAAGGCTTTAATCGCTGCGGGCGAACGTGCCGTGGCGGCGGTTGAGGCGACGTTAGGGAAATATTGTTCATGATGAATTGGAAAAATTGGTTGGTCTTACATCGTGCGAAGAAGGATTTGAAGAATCTTCGCAATGAGTATCGTTTACATGAGGATTTGTTGCCGGTCGCGGTGCGCGAGGATTTGGAGGAACGCTTCTCTGACGTTTCGCAAGCGATTCGTGGCCGTGAGGTCGAGGATCTCAAAGGCGTCGTTGCCACCTTGCAAGCCGAATTGACGGAGGCGTTGCCGAAGAAGCGTTGCCCCTGGATGACGGAGGCGTTGGACGTGGTGATTTCGGCGTTGGCGGTGGCCTTCTGTTTCCGTGCGTATTATTACGAACCCTTCCGCATCCCCACGGGTTCCATGCAGCCGACCTTGTACGGGATTCACTCGGAAGCCGCTGCGCGCCCAACGGTTTGGGATCAGCAACCCTTACGTTTCTTTAAGTGGTGCGCCACGGGAACGACTTGGGAAGAGGTGGTGGTGCAGCGTGCCGGCGTGGTGTCGGGCTTTGTGCCTTCGGTAAAGCCGGGCTATGTCGCGTTGGTGGTGAATGGACGTGATGTCTACGATTTACCTGATGACGCTGCGCAGGGATTGCGTTTTACGTTGAAGCCGGGCCAACGCGTTCGTGCGGGTCAACGCATTTGGAGTGGCTATGTGACCAGCGGCGATTTCCTCTTTGTGAACCGTTGGATTTGGAACTTCCGCCATCCGCGTTTGGGTGAAACGATTGTCTTCTCCACGCAGGGCTTGAAGGGGTTGCCGGATAATCAACACTACATCAAACGCTTGTGCGGTCGTCCGGGCGATCAGGTAGAATTGCGTTCGGACTCCTCGTGGTTGTGGGTGAATGGTCAACCCGCCGATAAGCCGAGCCGTTTGGCAGAGATTGCAGAGAAGGGCGTGGCCTATCCAGGTGCACCCGCCTATTTGGGTTATCAGCTCGCGCAGGCGGGCGGACCGTACAGCGAAACCTTTTCAACGTTTGACCTTGGCGTCGGGGAGTACTTGGCGTTGGGCGATAACACAGGAAATAGTTTGGATAGCCGTTATTGGGGCAAAGTGCCGTCGCGCAACCTCTTGGGGCCCGCGAGCTTTGTCCATTGGCCGATATGGTCTCCGCGTTGGGGAACCATTCGTTAAACGAGAAGCGATTACGTATTGACTGAAAGGTGGCAGGTATGGATAAGAGTGCAGAACAACTTCCTGAAGCACAGACGTATGACGTCTTGGTCGTCGGCGCAGGGCTTTGGGGCTGTATTGTGGCACGCGAATTGGCCGAAGCGGGTTATCGCGTCCTCGTCTTGGAATCGCGTGATTTGCCGGGCGGTAATGCGCGCAGTGCGATTGATCCTGAAACGGGGATTGAATGCCACTGTTATGGTGCGCACATCTTCCATACCTCGGATGAAGAGGTGTGGTCGTACATCAACCGTTTTGCCACCTTTACGGATTATCGCCATCGCGTCTTGACGGAGTATCAGGGCAAGGTCTACTCGATGCCGCTCGGCTTGACGTTGATTAACGCCTTCTATGGCAAGAATCTCAAGCCGTCGGAAGTGGCGGGCTTTATCGCAGAAGAGGTGAAGAAGGCTGGTTTGACGGGCGAACCCGCGAACTTGGAAGAGCAGGCGATTTCGTTGATTGGTCGCCCGTTGTATGAAGCCTTCATTAAGGGTTACACGCAGAAGCAGTGGAACACCGATCCGAAGGATTTGCCGGCGTTCATCATTCGCCGTCTGCCGGTGCGTTCGAACTATAACACCGATTACTTCAATGACACCTATCAGGGGGTGCCGCTGAAGGGTTATTTCGCCATCTTTGAGGCCTTGTTGGATCATCCCTCGATTCAGGTGCGCTACAACACCGATTACCTCGCGGTGCGCGACACCTTTGCTGCGGACTTGCCGATCTTCTACAGCGGCCCGATTGATGCGCTCTTTGATTACAAGCATGGCGCGTTGCCGTGGCGCGGGTTGAAGTTCGAGTGGGAAACGAAGCCAGTGAATGATTGGCAGGGCACCACGGTGATGAACTATGCAGACGCCGAGATTCCGTACACGCGCATCCACGAATTTAAGCACTTCCATCCGGAACGCAAGGAGGTCTTTGCGTCGGATCAGACCATCATTTGCCGCGAATATCCCGCAGACTGGAAGTTGGGTGACGAACCCTATTATCCGGTGAATGCAGAGAGTTCGGCAGCCTTGTTGGCCAAGTATCGTGAAGAGGCCGCCGCGTGTCCCAATATGGTGATTGGTGGTCGTTTGGGCGAGTACTGCTACTACGATATGGACAAGGTGATTGCACGTGCATTGGCTCAGGTGCGCGGTTGGTTGAAGGCGCGTGCGTGAGTGCACGCAAGAGAATCTGCTATACTGTAATTGTTTTGGAGGACTTGGAATGAACATGAAATCCCTTTTCCCGATTGCCTGTTGCGCGGTTTTGCTCGGCGCCGTGGGTTGTCAGAAAGAAAGTGCTGAAACGATGGCGCGTAAGGACCGTGTGGCGGCCTTGATGGCAGAAGCCCGCACGGCTGAGGCCAAGGGTGATGCCGCAACGGCTGAACAGTTTTACCGTCAGTTGTTGATGATTGATCCGGCTGAGGCGAACGCCCACTTGGCATTGGCGAACCTCTCGCAGGATTTGCGTAAGAACTATCTTGACGCGATGTATCACTATCAGCGTTATTTGGATTTGCAGCCGAACTCGGATAAGACGAGCCTCGTGCAGGATCGTTTGGCCTCGGCTCGTACCTTGTTGTCGAACCAGTTGGCCGCTGAAATCGTGGGGCGCGAACAGCGTGCCGTGGCAGCCGAACGTGATGCGCTGCAGGCGCAGTTGACCGAACTCGAGAAGTCGGTGCGTTCGCTCAACAACACCATCGGTTCGCGTGATGCTGAGATTATTGAGTTGCAGGGCGAAGTGAAGCGTTTGACCCGCTTGGTGGAGAAGTTGAAGGCCGCCGAAGCAGAGACGCGTTCCACGCACGCCGAAGCCATTGCCGCTGCGCGTAAGGAATTGGAAGAGGAACGTTCGAAGCCCGATCTCTCGGGAACCGCCGATTTGGTGGCCGCCGCCCGTGAAGAGGCTCAGCGCATCCTTGAAGAAGAGGATGGTGGCGTGCCGCCGAAGGATGAGGCCTTGCGTGCAATCGCTCAGGATGCGAAGGATGAAGCACCGATGGCCGCTACGCCAACGCGCGGTAAACGTTATACGGTGCGCCCGGGCGATACCTTCTCGGCTTTGGCACGTGAAGCCTATGGTAATGCCGCCGAGTGGCCGCGTATTCGCGATGCAAACCGTTCTTCGGCGAACCCCAATGGGCGTTTGCTCGCGGGTGAGTCCATCTACATTCCTTAATGGAGCGAACGTGAAAGACGGACGCGGTTGCGTCCGTCTTTTCTTGTCTTAGGATCGGTCATGGCCCGTAACCAAAAATTCACCTTTCGCGGTTCGGATAAGAACGTCTTCCGTTTGCATACGGGAGATGTTACGGAGAGTTCGTCCCTCTTTTCGCGTCGGCGTCGTGAAACGTTGTCGCGCTTATTGGGTTCGGGCGGCACGCATGCCACGCGCATCGATCCTGAGGCCTATCCCATCCGCCGTTCGTGGGAACGGTTTGGCATGGTGATGACGGTATTGATTATCTTGTGGTTACTCGGAATGTTTTGGCCGTAAACGCGTCCAGTTGGGCGCGTCTTTTTATGGTGTGAGGTTTCAAATGTTGAATACGCCTGCGTTTGTGGTAGATACGCTTGCTTTGAAGCGTAATGCGGCGCTGTTGCAAGAGGTGGCCGAACGTGCTGGGGTGCGGATGCTCTTGGCGCTCAAAGCCTTTTCAATGCCCGCGGCGGCACCTTATCTCTATTATTCGGGTACATGCGCGAGCAGTGTCCACGAGGCGCGCTTGGGGGTTGAATCCTTTGGTGGCGAGAGTCACGCCTTTGCGGCGGCCTTTTCCGAACCCGATATGCGCGCGTTGATGCAGTTGGGCATTCACCATGTGACCCTAAACTCCTTTGACCAATTGGCCCGTTGGCGTCGCATCGCTGCCGAGTTGGGACACACGTCTACACAGGTCGGCTTGCGGATCAATCCCGAACACTCTGAGGGGCAGGTGCCAATCTATGACCCGTGCGCGCCGAAGTCGCGTCTGGGGATTCGCCGTGTAGCCTTTGAAGGGCAGGATTTAACAGGTATTTCGGGTTTCCATTGCCACAATTTGTGCGAACAGAATGCGGACTGTTTCGTTCGTACCCTCGCGGCGATTGAGGCGAAGTTCGGGGATTTGTTGCCGCAGATTCAGTGGTTTAACTTTGGTGGCGGCCACCATATCACGCGTGAAGACTATGACCGCGAATTGTTGATTGCGACCTTGCAAGATTTCCGTCGCCGTTATCCGCATATCACGTGCTATCTCGAACCTGGTGAGGCGCACGTCTTGAAGGCGGGGAGTTTCGTTTGTACGGTGCTGGATGTGGTGGAGAATGACGGCCCGATCGTCGTGCTCGATGGTTCGGCAGCGTGTCATACGCCCGATGTGATTGAGATGCCGTACACGCCGCGTGTCTTTATGGATGAGGCGTGGAGCGGTGAGGCCGAACCGCGTTCGGCGGCCTTGCGCGCAGGTGAACCGGGCGAACGGAAGGTGGATGTGCGCTTGACGGGGCCGAGTTGCTTGGCGGGTGATGTCTTTGGCGACTACTCCTTTGACCGCGTGCCGCAGATTGGTGATCGCCTCTACTTTGAAGATATGGCGCTGTACACGATGGTCAAGACGAACACCTTTAATGGCATTCGCTTGCCCGATTTGGTGTTACGAACCGCACCAAACACCTTTGAGACCGTGCGCACCTTTGGTTACGACGACTTCCGTTCGCGCCTTTAATCTGATGTTAAACGGCAGACGCGGTCTTCTTCATCGCGGTTTAAGACCTCGATCATCACCTGTTTGCCACGAATAAAGAGCCCATGAATCGCCTCTGCGCCCTCCTGTTGAAGGATGGTGCGAATGAGTTGAATCATGGGCTTTGTTATTTTTAACCCAGGAATGAGCACGGGGATGCCGGGTGGGTAGGGCACAATGAGTTGCGAGGCGATGCGTCCTTCGCAGGCTTCCAAGGGGAGAAGTTCGCCATCGCAGAGCGCCGCATCGCGAGGTAAGACTGCAGGTTGGACATTGATGGCTTCAGTGAGCAACGCTTCGTCATGGCGGATGCCTTCGGGCATGCCAATTTCATCTTTGACCTTGCGGAGACAACGGTAGAGGATTTCAAAGTGTTCTTCGCGTGTACCTGCTGTAACCAAGAAGAGAAGGGTCACGGGGGAGGCCTTTTCCCATTGCAGATGGGCCGCACGGAGGAGTTTTTTGCAACGCTCACAGGCCTCAGGAGTTCGGAAGACGAGGTTGAGTTTGAGCGGATCGTGCAAGTACCCTTCGGCCAACCACGCGGGCGCGTTACCCGTAATGGCGTGCAATCCCGCAAAGCATGCCGATTCAGGGAGGCCTGTTAACGCAGCCACCTTGCGGCGGAAGTCGCTGACCCAACGCAACCGATCTTCAAGGAGTTGCAACCCTTCCAGACGCATCTGCACGCCTGCGAAGTCGAGGGTTGCCAAGATGGGATAGTGGGGCGAGGTGGAGTGCCAATAACGTAAGACTTCGTGGAGGTCGTGGGTGAACTTTTCGTAGGAACCGTGTCCGTTGAGGTGAAAACGCTTCCGCAGCCAGGCGAATTTCCGATTGCGATTGTTTTCCAAGAGTTGTCGGAAGCGCGAGGAGACGTGAATCATCGAGGCTTGCGAAAAGGCCGCAAGGGCTTTGTGCGTAGATTGCACCGCGACATGGGCGCCACAACGTTCGTTCACCGCATTGTAACGCGCCACCGTGCCATTGGGTAAGGTGTGCGTGTAGTAGGGGTGAAAACCCAAGTAAGGCGCCCATGCTTCGTCGGCGTAGAAGAGGATGCCTGCCGCTTCGCAGGCTTGCGCGATGGACCACACGGGGTAGAGAACGCCTTCGTAGGTGCAGGTGGTGATGACGAGCAACTTGGGGCGTTGGGCTTCGGGAAGGGTGGCGACGTGGGCGAGTTCGGCTTGCAACGTTTTGAGTGGGATGGGGGCCCAGATGCCGAGGGTCGCGTTGTATTGCGCAGGGAGATAACGCGGTACGGCGCCCGCCATCACCACGGCGTGGTGAACCGATTTGTGGCAGTTGCGGTCGAGCAGAACCGTTTCACCGGGCCGCAAAAGGGTCATGAGCATCGCCTTGTTGGAGGTGCTTGTGCCATTGGTGACGAAGGAACTTTGGGCCGAACCGAAGATTTCGGAGGCCATGCGTTGCGCCATCGTTAAGGGCGAGTGGCTGTCGGGTTCGGAGAGGTCGCCAAGGGAGGTCACCGAGACCGAGAGGTCAGCGCGGAAGAGCATCGGCGAAAAGGCGTTGTAAAAGCCGTGCAAGAAGGGTGAATGACGGAAGGCGTGGCCATGGTTGTGCCCTGGGGTATGCCAACTAATCCCTGCGTGGCGGCGCACATAACGGCGCAGCGCATCCCAGAAGTGGGGGAGCCAAAAGGAGGTAAAGAGGTGCAAGAGGCGTTCGCGATAACGTTCGGCAGCGCAGAGCACGGCAAAGGATTTTTGGCTCCAACGGCGTGTGGGCAGGGTGAGTTTCGCGTGGCCAGGGTGGGTGATGAGCACCTTTGGGATGGCAGGGAAGAAGGTTTGGAGCCAGTCCGCAATCGGCATACCTTCAACGTGAACGTCAAAGAGCGGTGTGCCTTGGAGGGAATCGTCGCACAAGAAGAGGCAACAAGCCGCCGCATCAGGGGTGAGGCGACGGTGGGGCGATTGGGTTTCAAAGAGGGCGTCAACCAAAGCCGCGGGCGTTGTGACGGGAATCAGTCGCAATGCGGGGTAGTCAAGGGCTTCGTCAAAGGAAAAATGGTCGCGACAAAAACTTTGGAAGAGGGCAGAGAGATTGTCCTCAATGTCATGAAGTAAGTCGGTATCGACATGAGCTTCATCAATGAGATAGAAGAGCGTTTGCGGTTTCACCGTGGGCATCCTTGGAAAAGAGGGACAATAGTGTAGCACAACCCCATCGGTTCGAACGCTTACCACAGCCGCCTTTCGGCGAAAAAGCAAATAAAAAAGAGACCCGCGATTGCGAGTCTCTTTTGATGAACAAGGTCAAAGAAGATTATTCTTCAACGATTGCTTC
>JAFYMU010000207.1 GCA_017548245.1 Kiritimatiellia bacterium
ACGATTCGTTCGGGCTACCATGGCGACACGTGGAACGCCATGAGCGTCTGCGACCCTGTCACGGGGATGCACGGTCTCTTTGGTGCGGCCCTCCCCCGCCGTTTCTTCGTGCCTGCGCCGCAGTGCAGCTTTGATGGTCCGTGGGAGGATGCTGATTTTGCGCCGATGGCAGAGGCGATTGAAGCGCACCGTGAGACGTTGGCAGCGGTGATTCTCGAACCCATCGTGCAGGATGCGGGCGGCATGCGTTTTTACCATCCCAACTACCTCAAAGCCCTTCGCAAGGCGTGCGATGAGGCGGGCGTCTTACTCATCTTTGACGAAATCGCCACGGGTTTTGGTCGCACGGGCAAACTCTTTGCGTGGGAACACGCGGGTGTGGAACCCGATATCATGTGCATCGGCAAGGCGATTACGGGCGGCATGATGACCTTTGCCGCAGTGCTCACGAGCGATGCGGTGGCCGAACGCGTCTGCTCGAGCGAGGCCAAGTGTTTTATGCACGGCCCCACCTTTATGGGCAATCCCCTCGCCTGCGCGGTGGCGAAGGCTTCGACCGAACTCCTCCTCTCGCAGGATTGGCAGGCGAAGGTCAAGGCGATTGAGGCGCAACTCAAGGCCGAACTCGCCCCTGCGCGTTCGCTCCCCGGGGTGGCCGATGTGCGCGTTTTGGGCGCGATTGGCGTGATTGAATTGAAGCAACCGATTGATATGGCCACGGCCCAACGCTTCTTGATTGACCGCGGTGTCTGGTTGCGTCCCTTCAATCGCAACCTCTACACGATGCCACCCTTCATCATGACGCCCGAACAATTGCGTCAGATCACGACGGCGATGTACGATCTCGCCGCCTTACAATAAGTTAAAATCAAGTGCTTATTTGAGTGGAAGGGTCAAGGTAAAGCAGGTGCCTTGGCCTGGGGTAGAATTGACCGTGACGCGGCCACGGTGCAAAATCAAGATATGTTTCACAATGGCAAGACCCAGCCCCGTGCCACCACAGGCGCGCGAACGATCCTTTTGCACACGGTAAAACCGTTCGAAGAGGCGCGGCAGATGTTCTTCTGCAATGCCACAGCCATGGTCCTCCACCGTCACCCGCGCCGTGGTCGCGTCACACTGTAAGCCCACCACAATGTCTGGCGAACCCGAATAGCGCACGGCATTGGTAATCAGATTCACGAGTGCCTGCTCCAAGAGTTGCGCATCGCCGCGAATCCAAACCTCAGGGCAAGGCGTCTGGAGGCGCAACTGCATCTGGGCGCGTTCCACATCATCTTGACACAACGACAAGGTCTCCGCTACGAGCGTATCGAGGCGAATCTCCGTAAAATCACGTTTTTTGGCGCTCTGACGCCGTTCGATCGCCGCCAAAGACAAGATATCCATCACCAACGCATTGAGGCGCCGGGCCTGACGCGCCAAAATGTCATAACACTTCGTTCGGCCCGCGTCATCTAACGGCACGTCATTGAGCGTCTCTACGGTTGAGACAATTGCGGTGAGCGGGGTCTTAATCTCGTGGGAGACATTGGCGACAAAGTCCGAACGAATCCCTTCCAAACGGCGCAAATCAGTCAAATCCGTCAAGAGTAAGAGCAAACGCAAGGCGCCATTGCGTTCCAACCGTACTGCACGCACCAAGAGCGAACGTTGAATGCCGTGGTCACTAAAGACGATTTCGCGGCTATGGAGTTCCGCATCCGAAAAGGCCGACTGCACGTAGTCCACGAGTTCGGGCGCCTTCAACTGTGCCATGCGAAAGGCGGGATCGTTAATCTTGGTGCCCAACAACCGCACCGCGGCACGATTGGAGGAGAGCACGGCACCTTGATAGGAGAGCAGTAAGAGGGGTTCGCGCAAGGTGTTGAAGAGCGTGTCGAACTCATTGCGTTCGCGGTCACGTTCGCGTAAGAAGAGATACAACGCCACTACCGCCGTAAGCAACGCGCCCAAGATGATGGCGATGGCCGCAGTCCAACGCATACTCGTCATCGCACCGCCCAAGACCTCCATCGGCATGGAGACGCGCACAATCCAACCCTCAGAGGCGCGCACCGAATAGTAGAGCAGACTCCGTTGCATCGTCTCAGAATAACGTTCGATACAGCCTTGCGCCCCCACCTCTTCGCGAACCTCAGGGCGGTCGGCGTGGTTCTCCAATTTGGACAAGACCGCATCGGAATCCGCCACCACGGTGCCATCTTTGGCAATAATCGTAATGCGGAAGGGTTTTTCGTGAAAGACCTCAATGTAATGCGCCACCGCCGCCAGATTATTGCGTTGCAAATCGGAGGCCACCGCACGTGAGATAAAGTGGGCCTGCTGGATGAGGTTCTCCCGCGCTTCACGCATGTAGGAGTGTTCAAAGGAGTGAAAGAGCACCACAAGCAAGGTGACGGCAATGGCCACCAATGCCAAGATGCTTAGGGGCACCATAAACAATCCCAAATAACGCCGTTTCGGTTTCATCCGCATCCTCTTTCAAATCAAAAAGGGGCTCCTTTCCAGAGTGGAAACGAACCCCTTCATTGCACCTTCTCGCGTTTCTTCACCTCGCCGTTAGGCGCGCATCCGATAACCCACGCCGCGCACCGTCTCAAGACGTTCGCCAAAGGCTCCCAACTTACGACGCAAAGCAACCACCTGCACATCCACCGCGCGGTCGGTAACAGGATAATCCTCACCTTTAATACGCGCCACAATTTGTGCGCGCGTGTAGACATGGCCAGGATGAGCGCAGAGTAAGGCCAAGAGATCAAATTCGCCCACCGTGAGGGCGAGTTCTGCCCCGCCTAATTCAGCACGGCGTTGACCGGGCGTGAGGGTCAATCCTGCGTAACGGATCTGTTCCTCCAAAGGCGCCGCCCCTTCACGTCGCAAGAGCGCACGCACACGAGCGACCAACACCTTGTTGCTAAAGGGCTTGGTCATGTAATCCGTTGCGCCCATCTCAAGGCCTAAGACGATATCGCTCTCTTCGCTCTTGGCCGTGAGCATCATGACTGGAATCGTTGCTAGTTGTGGGTCAGCCTTCAAGTAACGCAAGACATCGAGGCCATCTAACCCAGGCAACATCCAGTCCAACAAAATAAGATCGGGACGCACCGCCTTGATCTTCGTCAAGGCTTGCGTCCCGTCTGCTGCTAATTCAACCGTGTATCCTGACGCTTGAAGATTGAGTCCAATCAATTCGCGAATGGCCTCTTCATCTTCAACAACGAGAATCAGTTGACTCATGATTCCACCTCAATGTGAGGAAAAGCACTTAGAAGGCGTAGGTGAACTGCACCTGAGCGTAGTAACCGAAGTTATCTTCACCTTCGTCATAGGTGTTACCCTTGGCCATCACTTCGCCGAGCACACCAAACTTCAGTGCTTCAAAGAGGCTATCCTGGGCAAAGATGCGACCGATTGCAATGTCGTATGCCGCCTGCATGTAGTAACCACGGAAGTGACCATAGGTGCCACCATTTTCATCCTTTTCTTCCACAGGCGCAAAGAGCGGACCGGTGTGCATGAAGAAGGACTGATTTTCAGAGGGGGTCAACTTGAGACCGATATGCGGATAGAAGAGGTTATTGTGGTCAAACCATTCATACATGGCGCCGACCATATCGCCCAACGCCGTTTCGCGGTTGTAAAGCGAGTGCCAAGCGTGCTTGCCGCGGGTGCCGTCACGGTCACCGCTCAAGTAGTAAGCCGCCACGGTGAAGCGCGGATCCCAAGCGCCACCAGGAGCGTAGGTCAAGCCCGTGTAAGCCATCATTGCCATGAGGTTATCATCGCCTGCCTGCACAGCCAATTCCACTTCACCCGAGAGGGTCTTCGAGAACTTGGGCAACAAACGCGTACCCACGGTGTGCGAGTGGAAGGCTCCTTGCGTGGCTTCGATGCCTCGTTCGCCCTTGAAGAAGTAGTAGGCGTCCCAACCGAAATCGGCCTTCGTGCGATCCTGGTAGTACAACGCAAAGCCGTATTCATCCTGCTGAAGACCATTCAACTGCGGATGGTAGCTCTTGGTATTCTTGCGATACGCATCATGACGGCGACCCAAGGTCGGCATCCAATCTTCGTTCGCCATGTAGAGTGCCAACGCATCCAAGGTGCGCTTGCTGTCCAACTTAAAGGTCAAACGCGCCGCATCAAAGTAGCACGAACGCGAGCCGTCCATCGGCGTACCTTCGCCGATAATGCGACGTTCGCCAAAGGAGATATCCTGACGACCCACCTTCACATCAATGAAGTCAGCCACATCCTTGAAGGTGATATAGAGGTTATCAATGAAGGTTTCATCGGGGAAACGTTGCGAACCGCTGGCCGTGCGGGGCGAACGGTAATAACGGAATTCGTTCGTCACACGCAAGTACGCCTCCAGCTCCTCGGTGGTCACCTTACCCCACAGACGCGTGCGGAAGCGCACATAGTCCGTGCCACCCGATTCCTTGTGCACATCGGGCATATCGGCCATGTTATTCTGACCCACCCAACGGATACGCAAGTCACCGCCAAAATCCCATTCCGGCGCGCCTTCATTCACGCGCAATTCCGTTGCACCGGCAGCCATCGCGACCGAGGCCGTCAACACAAGGGAAGAAACCAAACTCATCAAGCGTTTCATACTGTTTCCTTTTCATTCGGTGTTCGCCACCATGCTAAAAACTCGACGTTGCCTTCCGGGCCCAATAGCGGCGAACGTTCGCAACCGAGCCATTCCAACTTCAACGTCTCAATGCCAAAGGCCTTAATCTCCTCCACCACGCGTTGGCGAACCGCTTCGTCGCGGACCACCCCTTGCGGCACGTCCTTACGGCCAGCCTCAAACTGCGGTTTAATGAGCGAGATTATCTGACTGCCGGGCGCCAAACAAGCGACCATCGGCGGTAAAATCAATTTGAGTGAGATAAACGAGACATCCGTCACGCCAAACGAGGGTTGTTCGGGCAAATCGGCAGGCGTGAGATAACGGGCGTTAAACTGTTCCTTGCTCCACACGCGCGGATCGGTTCGCAAACGGTAATGGAGCTGATTCGTACCCACATCCACCGCCAAGACGCGCCGCGCACCATGTTGCAACAAGCAATCGGTGAAGCCCCCCGTGGACGACCCCACATCCAAGCAACACAGATCGGTCACATCCAACGGGAAGACATCAAAGGCGCCCTGCAGTTTTTCCCCGCCACGCGAGACAAAGCGTGGCTTTGCCGCCAAACTCACTGCGGCGTCTTCGGGATAGGTGTGGCCACACTTGGTCGCCTTTTGCCCCTCCACGAAGACCTCGCCAGCCAAAATCAACCGTTGCGCCATCTCACGCGACTCGGTTAAGCCGCGGCGCACCAAGAGTTGATCTAATCGTACTTTTGCCATAGGTTACCAACGATATTGCGGGACTTTGGAGTCACCCGACATCAAGCCTTCCGAGAGGCCACGACCAATCGCCTGCGGGAAGGCAATCGCCCACTTGCGCAACGAAAACCCTTCCGCATTCGGCGAATAGAGGTAAATCTCCTCCTGCTTGCAGCCAAACTGTTCGGCAATCGAGACCACAAAGTCATCTTCGTAGCCCACTTCATCCACCAAACCAATATGCTTGGCCTCATTCGCAGGATAGACACGACCATCAGCGTAGGACATCACCTTCTGCGTCGGCATCTTGCGGCCCTTCGCCACAATCTCCACAAAACGCTTATACATGTCATCCACGACCGACTTCAAGATTGCATTGTGTTCGGGATTAATCGGCTTCAAGGGGTTCGCGATATCCTTTGAGGCACCCGAAGTGATGGAGTTGTCGGCAATGCCCAACGTCTGCGCCAAGTTCGCAATGTTAATGCCCGGCATGATGACGCCAATCGAACCCACCACGCTCGTCGGTTGAACACGGATGACATCAGCCTGCATCGCCAAGTAATAAGCACCCGAAGCCACCAAATCGCCACCCATTACAAAGACCTTACGGCCCGGTTGCGCCGCCTTAAAACGTTCCAACGCGTGATAGAGATTGTCACTTGCCGTGACCGAACCGCCCGGCGAATTGAGCACAATGAGTAACCCCTTCACCGCCTCATTGTCAATTGCCGCCTGGATTTGTTCCAACACCGCCGCATCGCACGTTGCATCCGAATGCCAGTAGCTCGCCCACTCGCCCGTAATCATACCGCGCAATTCCAAACGTTGCACAGGGATGAGCCCCGCATCCACGCGTTCCTCCAACGACGGTTCCTCAGCGACCGAGGTCGTCACCATGTCAGTCGACAGACGCGAAATCAGCGAATAGAACAAGATAAACGGTACCACAAAGACGAGCACGCAACTCGTAAAGCACCCCAACCCAAGGCCCATAAAGCAACCCGAGAAGCGCGAACGGTTCATCACCTTCGGCGCAGGGGGCGGCGGTAACGCTGTGTTTGTCTGATAAGCAGGATCTTCCATCACACTTCTCCTCTTACGCATTAGCGGTCATAACCGACGTAGCCAAGTTCCTTCAAAATGAAATGATTTTTGAACCATTTGGGTTCCACGCGCACAAAGGGCACAATCTTGCACCCATCCAAACCATACGCATCGGCAATCTCGGGTTCGGCCGCACGACGCATCGCACGCAACGTACGCCCCTTATTACCAATCACCATGCCCTTCTGAGAAGGACGATTCACCAAAATCGTTGCATTCACCGTCCACGTATTATCCTCGTGCTCCTCAATTGTATCAATACGAACGCCCAACTCATGCGGCACCTCTTGATACAACTTGCGAATCAACTTCTCACGCAGCATATCGGCAATCGCCAACTTACGCGGGAAGTCCGAGACAATCTCTTCAGGGAAAAGCAACTCCGGCACCTCAGGCGCCAAGTCAAACAACGCTTCCAACAACACCTCACACGCATTCCCCGCCTCAGCCGAAATCTCCAACCACGGCACCTTACGCGAGGCCCCCTTCGTCACCTGAAGCCGTTCCCACGCCTCCTTAAAGGCCGCCGGCTGATAACCCGGTGCATCCGACTTATTCAACAAGAAAAAGGTCGGAATCTCCGCGAACAACGCGCGACTCATCCACCCCTCATCCTCCATACGCACCGGAGCCGAACCATCAAACACCACCACCAAAATATCCGCCGACTCCCCTGCTGTACGCGACATCTTATTCATCAACGTACCCAATTCATTCTCCGCCTTATGCGCGCCTGGCGTATCCAAGAAGACCAACTGCCCCCGCGCCTCCGTCAAAATGCCACGGATACGGTTACGTGTCGTCTGTTCCATACCCGAAACAATCGACACCTTTTCACCGACCAAACGATTCACGAGCGTAGACTTACCCGAATTCGTTCGACCGACCACTGCGACCATCGCCGCACGCATTTGCTGAGAACACTTTTCCATATCTACAGTCTATCACATTTCACCCCCAAACAAAGCACCCAACACACCATATCTCACACAAATCTAACAAATAATGCACAAAAATCCCCCAAAGCCAATCCCACCCTCCTCCGCCCAGCGACTCACGCACGCGCAGCGTGGCCCTTTCCTACAGCCGCAG
>JAFYMU010000208.1 GCA_017548245.1 Kiritimatiellia bacterium
GCTTCGCAAGAGGCGCGGTCAATCTGTCTCGGACGGAGTGAGCCGCGCCTCCCTTCGCGTCTTTGCGGTAAAACCACACTGGCAGTGCTGCGGCGGAGCCGCCCTTTCAGCATTTTCTTGTGTGGGGTAAAGCGCCCTTGGGTGTGGCCCTGTCACCGCTTTCATGGGGGTGGTGGTAAGGACCACTCCCAAGGGGCGATGGTGGCTGGGGCCACTCCCATTTTGCCCCCACAAGGCGTGAGGCTCTTCAATTACCAGAGGGTGCGGTCGAGGGAGCGGTATTGGATGGCTTCGAAGAGGTGGGGTTGTTGGATGATTTCGGAGCCGGCCATGTCGGCAATGGTGCGGGCGACGCGGAGGATGCGGGTGTAGGCGCGGGCGGTGAGGCCGAGTTCGGTCATGGCAGAACGCAGGATGGCTTCTGCAGTGGGTTCGAGGGGGCAGAATTTCTGGAGTTTGCCTGCGGGGAGGTCGGCGTTGCAACGAATCTTGGGGAAGTCCTTATAACGGGCGGCTTGGAGGGCTCGTACGCGCAGGACGCGTTCGCGAATGGTGGCGGAGGATTCGCCATTCTGTTGGGAGGAGAGTTCTTCAAAGGGAACGGAGGGAACGTCAATGTGCAGGTCGATACGGTCAAGAATGGGGCCGGAGAGGCGCGAACGGTATCGACGCAGGGTGGGTTCGCTGCAACGGCATTCGCGTTTTGGGTCGCCGGCAAAACCGCAGGGGCACGGGTTCATGGCGGCGACGAGCATAAAGTCGGAGGGGAAGGTAAGCGTGCCAGAGGATCGGGCAATGGTGACGGAACCGTCTTCCAGGGGTTGGCGCATGACTTCTAACACGTGGCGGTGGAACTCGGGGAGTTCGTCTAGGAAGAGTACGCCGCAGTGGGCTAAGGAGACTTCGCCGGGGGTTGGATGGGTGCCGCCGCCGATGAGGCCGGCATCGGAGATGGTGTGGTGCGGGGCGCGGTAGGGTCTGGCGCGAATGAGGCTCTCTTTGAGGACGCCTGCCACGGAATGGATGGCGGTGACTTCGAGGGATTCGGGTACGGAGAGGGGCGGCAGAATGGAGGGGATGCGGCGGGCGAGCATCGTTTTACCGCAGCCGGGGGAACCGATCATGAGGATGTTGTGGCCTCCACTCACGGCGACTTCAATGGCGCGACGGGCGGCGGCTTGGCCTTTGATGTCGGCAAAGTCTTCGGCATCGGCGGGCAGGGCAAAGAGTTGGTCGCGGTCAATCTGGTGGGGTTCGGGGCGTACTTGACCCGAGAAGTATTCGACGGCTTGGCGCAACGAACGCACGGGCCAGACTTCAATGCCTTCAACGAGGGCGGCTTCATCGGCGTTTGCTTGGGGAACCGCAACGGCCTTGAAGCCGTGGTTGCGTAGGGTGAGCACGATGGGCAGGACGCCTTTGACGCGGCGGACTTCACCGCTGAGGGCGAGTTCGCCAATCACGGGGATACGGTCAAGCAGGGGGAGCGGAATCACATCGCCGGCTGCAAGGAGGGCAAGGGCGATGGGGAGGTCATAGAGGGGGCCTTCCTTCTTCAGGTCCGCGGGGGCAAGGTTGACCGTGACGGAGGCGGGCTTGAGTTTGAAGAGGGAGTTTTTGAGGGCGGCTCGAACGCGGTCGGTGCTTTCTTTCACCGCGGCATCGGGGAGGCCAACGACGCGGGTGTGGGGATCTCCAGAGGCAACCGCATGCACTTCGATTTCAACAGGTTCTGCACCGATTCCAATCACGGCGGCAGCGTAGGCCTTTGTGAGCATAGGGACACCTCTTTGTCAGTTGGGGTTGGGCAAAAAAACAAAAAAAGAAAGGGGGAGGATTCGTGTGTGAACCCTCCCCTCTTGGAAGCATGTATTAGGGGGTCAAATCAGCAGGGGCGGCGTTGATGCCGAGCACCTTGAGACGCTGATAGTTGGTTTCCATCGCCTTGGCGAAGGTCGGCCAGTTGCGTTTGGCTTGCGGGGTCCAACCAATCTCAGCGATAGCGGCGGCACGTGGCCAGGCCTTCCACTGTTGGTCGGCGGCGTCCCAGATGTATTCGCTCCAGAGGTTGCCTTGAACGCCAATGATGTAGCTGTGCATGGACTCGGGGATGCCGTTGGTCGGATTCATGGTGTAGACCTTACGCAAGGGCACGTTGGCGCAGTTGTATTCGTAAGGGTCGTTTTCAATGCCCTGACCGTAGTCGAGATAGCAGAAATCGTTGGGCGACATCACCACTTGGTGGCCCATCTTGGCGGCGGCAATGCCACCGGCCATACCGCGCCAACTCATCACTGCGGCGCCAGAGGGCAAACCGCCTTCGAGGATTTCGTCCCAACCGATGAGGTGGCGGCCGTTGGCTTCGAGGTAGTCTGCGAACTGTTGGATGAACCAAGTCTGGAGGTGGTTGCTATCGCGGAGGCCCTTTTCCTGGATGCGTTGCTGGCACTTGGCGCAGATGTTCCAACGATCCTTGGGCGCTTCGTCACCGCCGAGGTGGATGAACTTGGAGGGGAAGAGAAGCATCACTTCATCGAGGATGTCCTTGATGAAGGGGAAGACGTCATCGTTACCGGCGCAGAGGATATCGGGTTCCACGCCCCAGAGCCAACGGGGTTTGAAGGGGCCGCCCATGCAGGACAATTCGGGATGGGAGGAGAGAAGGGCCAAGGCGTGGCCGGGCAATTCGATTTCGGGAACGATGGTGATGTGGCGTTCGGCGGCGTAGGCGACAATGGCGCGGATTTCGGCCTGGGTGTAGTAGTACGGGCCGTAGGTCTTGCCGTCGGGGCGCCAACGGTCACGCGGGCGAGCGGAGTTGTCGCGGGTGGCACCCTTGGTGATCAACTCGGGATACTTGCGGATTTCAATGCGCCAACCCTGGTCGTCGGTCAAGTGCCAGTGGAGGTTGTTCATCTTGTGGGCGGCCATGACGTCAATCATCTGACGGATGCCTTCGCCACCGATGAAGTGGCGCACGTCATCGACCATCAAACCACGCCACTGCAAACGCGGTGCGTCGGCGATGGTGCAGGCGGGCATCTCCCAAGCGACATCCTGCTGGAGGCGTTTGGCATAGACCTGCGGGGGCAACAATTGGCGGAGGGTTTGGTAACCGTAGAAGGCGCCAGCGGGGTCGGAC